>NZ_JBVHVT010000036.1:0-77985 GCF_055564695.1 Streptomyces sp. NPDC029014 | reverse complement strand
GGGAGCACGCCCTCGGCGCCCCCCGCGCCACCCCTCCTCCCCCCTCCCCCCCCCGCGCGCCCCACCCCGACCCCCCCCCCCCCCCCCCCCCCCCCCCCCCCCCCCCCCCCCCCACCGCTCTCGGGGCGACGCCGGGGAGGTGGGAGGGGGTGAGCGCCGCCGCCGAGGGACCGGGGGTCAGCGGCAGGAGCGCCCGTCGTTGATGCAGCGCACCGCGCGCTGCATCAGGCCGTCCGACATCACGTTGATGAAGTCGCCGTGGTCGGTCGCCGGCTTGTGCAACTGCTCGGGGAAGCTGTCCACGGCGAAGCGCGAACCGGGCGGCACGCTGTACACGATCCGCTGCACCAGTTGGGGGATCGCCTTGAATCCGGGCTTGCAGGAGCCGTCCTTCTTCGCGAAGTCCACGTGGGTGCGGTGGTTGGCGCTGTCGATGTTCTTCCCGTCCCAGCAGCTCTGGAAGTTGAAGGTCCGGACCACGTCACTGCCCTTGGGGCACACCGGGTACTTGTCCTTCAGCTGCCGGTTCTCGAAGCCGGTGCAGCTCCACGAGGCGTTGGCGTTGCCGTTGCCGTTGGTGAGGGCCTTGGCGTCGCCCGTGATGATCCGCATGAAGCGGGGCATGGCGTCGACCTTGGAGACCGGGCTGCCCTTGAACTCGATCGTGACCTGCTTGGGCTTCAGGATCGTGCCGATGTTCCCGTCCTGCCCGCCGCCGGGCGCCTTGGCGTCGCGTTCGGCCCGGCCGTCGCGCAGTCGGAGCACCGGCCAGTAGTAGGCGGACTGGTCGCCGTTGTTGCAGGTGGTCCCGGAGGCCGCGAGGCTCTTGTTGGTGGAGAAGGCGTCGGTGGTCAGGTTGCCCACGTAGTCGTGCATGTGGTGGGCGCCGTTGCTCACGCCCGGCGCGACGATGACGTTGTCGGGGTTGAAGTGGCCGTTCTCGTTGCGGCCGCAGTTCACCGAGAAGGACCCCTGGGACGCGCCCGAACGGGCCCCCGGCTTGTTGACGTTCGGCTTGACCGTGCCGATGGCGACGAAGTCGCTGCGGGCCGGGCCGCCCTTGGCCTGCTGGGCACCGCCGCCCTGGGCGGCGGCGGCCTGGCCGCCGCCCTCCGCGGCGGCGTCCTTCGGGTCGGGGGCCGCGGCCTTCTGCATCTGGCAGCCGCTGAGGCCTTCCAGCCCCTGCTGCCGGGCGCCGGCCTTGCCGAGCGTGTCGCCGATGGCGGAGATGGTCTTGCTGCGCTGCTGCTTCAGCCCGTCGAGCAGGGCGTTCGCCTTGGCCTGGCCCGAGGAGAGCTTGGCGTAGGCGTCGGCGACCTGGGTGTCGAGCTGTGCGAGGTTCTTGTCGACCTCGCCCCTGGCCTGTTCGGGAACGTTGTTGAGCTTGTCGCCCACGTCGGGGCAGTCGATGGTGGAGGTCGCCGATGCGCGGCCGTCCTGTCCGGCGAAGGCGCCTTGCGACACGAACAGGACCCCGCCGCCGCCCAGAGCGAGGGCGGACATCATGACGAGGACCTTGTGCGACGTGCGCAGACGGCGTTTGTGGCCCTTTTGACTCATGCGATCACTTCACTTCGTCGGTCGGGAAAGGGTGGAGGAGGCGGGCACGGGTACGGGAGCGACTCCCGAGCCCGAGCCGGAGCCGGAGCCCGAGCCGGAGCCCGAGGCGGGGCGGGACCCAGCCGGCGGGGTGTCCGCGAGTCCGTCGAAGTCGACGAGCCCGGTGGCCTCCAGCACGGAGATGTGGTCCAGGACGGTGGTGTTGGCGTCGTTGGCCAGCTCTCTCACCATCGAGTTGCGGGTCTGCGCGCGTATTTGGGCCACCACCGTGAACACCTTTCCGTGCGCCCGCCGCAGCAGCTGCGCGAACAGCTGCTCGTACTGGGGGCCCTGGGCCGCGGCGAGCTGCGCCAGCCATTCCTGCTGTTGGGCACTGGGCTGGTTGGGCAGTTCCATGCCGAGGGCCTGGCCCACTTCGATGACCCGGCGGTCCAGTTCGGTGTGGCCCTCGACGAGGTGCTCGCCGGCGGTGCGGACCGTGGGGCGCTTGCCGCGCTGGATCGCGTCCTTTCCTGCGGGCAGTTCCCAGAGCCCGGCGAGCCGCACCTTGCGGACGAAGTCCCGGTCCTGGGCGGTCAGCGGCCCGAAGGCCGTGCTCAAGGTGCCCATGCCGTCGTCGTCGCCCGCGGCGGGCGTGGTCGCCGCGGCGGACCTGCTGCCGAAGCTCTGCACCGGAATCAGCAACGCGATCAGCGTGAAGGCGAGCGCACCGATGACGGCGCCCGTGCCCAGCACGTGTTTCGAAGCGACCGACAAGCTGCCGACGGCCGACCGACGGAATGACAGCACTGTTCCTCCTTGCTGCGAGTGGCCGGGAGGGTCAGCAGGGGCGGTAGGCCGCGGCAGTCATGCCGTAGTGCACCCGCGCTCCCCGGGTGCCACGGGACGCTAGTGCCAGTTGTGGTGCCCGTTCAGAAGGACCATCACGAATGGACAAACATCCGGGCAAGACCTCGAACGGCTGGTACTGTGCCCCGGCGCCACCTTGCCCGCGCACTGCGCTGCGCCGCGCCTAGAGCGGTCGTGCGCGCGCGATGAGCAGGGCGACGTCGTCGCGGTCGTCCGGCTGGCGCAGCCTGCCGAGCAGCAGGTCGCAGGTTTCCTCCAGGGGCCGCCCCGGGTCGTCGAGCAGCGCGGTGAGGGCCTGGAGCCGGGTGTCGATGTCCTGGTCGCGGGTCTCGACGAGCCCGTCGGTGTACAGGACCAGTTCGTCGCCCACCGCCAGGTCGAGGGCGGTGGCCTCGAAGGGCACCCCGCCGACCCCCAGGGGTGCGCCCGTCGGCAGGTCCAGCAGCTCGGGCGGGCGGCCCGGGCCGATCCGTACGGGCGGCAGGTGGCCGGCGGTGGCGATGCGGCACGTGCCCCGGTGCGGGTCGTAGACGGCGATGACGCAGGTGGCCATGGTGTGGCCGACGCCGGTGGCGGTGTGGTCCAGCCGGGTCAGGACGGCGGCGGGGTCGAGGTCGAGCTCCGCCAGCGTACGGGCGGCGGTCCGCAACTGTCCCATGGCCGCCGCCGCGTTGATGCCGCTGCCCATGACGTCGCCGACGACGAGGGCGGTCTTGTCGTCGGGCAGCGGGACGACGTCGAACCAGTCCCCGCCGACCTCGGCGGCGCTCCCGGCGGGCTGGTAGCGGTAGGCGATCTCCAGTCCCGGCGAGGGCGTCGGGTGGTGCGGCAGCAGGTGGCGCTGGAGCGTCAGGGCGGTGTGGCGCTGCTTCTGGTACCAGCGGGCGTTGTCGATGCACACGGCCGCGCGGGCGGCCAGCTCGCCGGCGAGCAGGACGTCGTCCTCGTCGAACGGCAACGGGTTGGAGGTGCGCTGGAGTCCGAGTGCGCCGATGACCTCCCCGCGGGCGATCAGCGGTACGGCGAGGTAGGAGTGCAGTCCGGCCTCGGCGAGCAGTTCGGCGGCCTCGGCGTCGCGGGCGACGCGGGCGAGGTCCTGCCGCTCCGCGTGCGCCAGCAGGACCGGGCGGCCGGTGCGTACGCACTGGGTGACCAGCCGGGTGGCGTCGTAGCGGGCGAGCGAGCCCACCGGGTCCGCCGCCCGGGTCGCGGGGGTGGGGTGGGCGGCCCTGACGGCCAGGGCCCGGAACTGTACGGTCCCGCCGGCCCCGACGTCGGGCGGGTGGTCGCCGGTGAGGACCTCGTCGATGACGTCGACGGTGGCCACGTCGGCGAGCTGGGGCACGGCGATGTCGCCGAGCTCTCGGGCGGTGACCCCGAGGTCGAGGGTGGTGCCGATGCGCACGGAGGCGTCGGCGATCAGGGCGAGCCGCTGCCGGGCCTGGGCCACGGCCTTGGAGGTCTTGTACTGATCGGTGACGTCGACGATGGAGGCGGCGATGCCGATGGGCCGTCCGCCGGGGTCGTCGAGCCGGTACAAGGAGACCGACCAGGCGCGGTCCTGGTCGGGGTCGGCGGGGGTGCGGCCGGTGGTGAACTGGTCCAGCAGGGGCACGCCGCTGCGCAGCACCTCGGCCATGGCCGCGTCGATGACCGCGGAGTCGATGTGGGGCAGGGCCTCGTGGATCCTGAGGCCCAGGTGCTGCGCGGCCGGCAGGCCGTTGATCCGTTCGAGTGCCGGGTTGACCAGGACGTAGCGCAGGTCCGTGTCCATGACGGCCAGGCCGATCGGCGACTGGGCGACGAGCCGCAGCGACAGGGCGAGGTCGCGCTCCAGGCGGCGCAGGGTGGCCTGGTCGGAGGCGATCCCGAGGGCGTAGTGCCGGCCGCGCTGGTCCTCCAGGCGCATGTTGCGGAACTCGGCCAGGCGGCTGCTGCCGTCCTTGTGCAGGACGGGGAACACCCCGGCCCAGGGCTTCCCGCTCCCCATGACCTTCTCGAAGAGGGCCAGGACCAGGCC
The DNA here is from genome assembly GCF_055564695.1 of Streptomyces sp. NPDC029014. Lineage (NCBI taxonomy): Bacteria > Bacillati > Actinomycetota > Actinomycetes > Kitasatosporales > Streptomycetaceae > Streptomyces > Streptomyces sp. NPDC029014. Next base: position 73,556 of record NZ_JBVHVT010000036.1, on the reverse strand, counting down.
CAGGTGCTCCTCGTCGACGAGGAGCCGGGCCGCAGGCCGGCCGAGGGCCTCCTGCGCGGTGTAGCCGAACAGGTCCTCGGCCTGCGGGCTCCACAGGGTGATCCGCCCCTCCTCGTCGAGGACCACGGCGGCGACGCCCAGCACGTCCAGCAGACCGCGCCCGCTGGAGGGGCCGACGGGTTCGGGGGCGTCACGGGGTCCGGGACCCGCCCCCGACCGGGGCCCGGTGCCGGCCGGGAGGTCGTCCGCCGTGTTCATGCCGACCGCTCCTTCCCGTCCGCCGCCGAGGGAGCGGTGCGTCGGGCCCGCTCGTGGTGCTCCGGGCTCCGACCCCCGGGTGCCTCCATCCTCCCCCCGACGTCCCCGCCCGGCAGCCGCAGGCGCCCGCGGATTCGGCCGTACGAGGGCCCGGTGCCGCCGCGCGCCGGGCGCGGGCGGGGACGGGGGCGGGGGCGGGGGCGGGAAGGGGAAGAGGGGGCGGCAAGGCCGTACGGGTGACGGGCGGCCCGGGGGGCGCGCAGGGGGTACTGCGGCTGCGCCGCGGGGGCGCGTCCCGCCCGCGGTGCCGTGCGCCGCGGCCGCCGTTCTCGCCCTCCTCCGCAAGTCGTACATCCGCCGCACCACCTCGCGGGTGTCGGTGGGACCCGCGCTGACCTGCCCCGATGTCCCGCGCCGCCCGCGATGGCGGGCCGGCGTCCGGCGTTCGGCACCAACACAGTGGGCGTGTCGGCCAGTTGTCCGAATGTCCAATCATTCGTGAGGAGCATACGAGCCGGGCCCTCGGACGGATTCCGCCCGGCGGCGGCGTGCAACAGGGTGGTGGAGCCATCGACTTCACGGGAAGGGAACCGCTCTACGTGAACATCACACGCCTCGGGCCGGCACTCGCCGCCGCAGGTCTCCTCGCCACCACCATCCCCCTGCTGTCCGCCACGCAGGCCTCGGCCGCCCCGGCGGCGGAGTTCACCCCGCAGAAGCCGGCGTGGGCGCGGTGCAGCGCCGACCAGCCGGCCTCGTACGAGTGCGCCACCCTCAAGGTGCCGCTCGACTACCGGCGGCCCCAGGGACGCACCATCGACGTCGCCATATCCCGGATCAGGAGCGAGGACCCGGCCAAACGGCACGGCGCGCTGCTCTTCAACCCGGGCGGCCCGGGCGGCACCGGGCTCGACATGCCGCTGATGGCCCAGGAGCTGATGCCGAAGGAGGTCCGCGAGCAGTACGACCTGATCGGCTTCGACCCGCGCGGCACCGGGGCCAGCAGCCCGATCACCTGCGGGATGACCGACGCGGAGCAGGAGATCAACCGGCCCTACCGGGAGGAGACCTTCCCCGCGGACGTGGAGTGGGCGCAGCGGGTCGCCGACAAGTGCCGTGAGAAGTCCGGGTCGGTGCTGCCGTTCATCACCACCCGCAACACCGCCCGCGACATGGACGCGATCCGTGCGGCCCTCGGCGAGAAGAAGATCAGCTACGTGGGTTACTCGTACGGGACCTACCTCGGCGCGGTCTACACGCAGTTGTTCCCGAACCGCACCGACCGCTTCGTCCTCGACAGCGGCGTCGACCCGCAGCGCGCCTGGCGCGGCATGATCCAGGTGTGGGCGACCGAGGCGGAGCCCGCGTTCAAGCGGTGGACGCAGTGGACGGCCGAGCGCAACGCCGAGTTCGGGCTCGGCGCCACCCCCGACGCGGTGTCCAGGACCTTCTGGGACCTGGTGGCCCGGGCCGAGCGGGAGCCGATCGAGATCGAGGGGCAGAAGTACTCGGGCGACGACATCCGCGCCGGGCGGGCCATGTTCTTCTACCCGGCGCAGGCGGCACCGGCCGTCAAGACCCTGAAGGAGGCGGCCGAGGGCAAGCCCGCCGCGCTCCCCGCGGAGCAGCGCAGGCTGCTGAAGCCGGCGGCGGAGCCGGCCTCGGACACGGGCACCGCGGTGTTCTGGTCCGTGGTGTGCGGGGACGTCGAGTGGCCGCGCTACCCCGAGCAGTACGCGAAGGAGGCCGCGGCGGACAAGGCGAAGTACCCGCTGTACGGGGACTTCGCGTCCAACATCAAGCCGTGCGCGTACTGGCAGCGGCCCATCGAGCCGCCGACGAAGATGAGCACCCGGGCGAACGTGCTGACGGTGCAGAACGAGTGGGACTCCCAGACCCCGCTCACCAGCGGTGAGGGCCTGCACCGGGCGCTGAAGGGCTCGCGGATGCTCCTGGTCCGGGGCGGTGAGGGCCACGGGGTGTACCTCAACGACCCCACGTCCTGCGCCGACACCGCGGTCAACGCCTACCTCGGCACCGGCAAGCTGCCCGCCGGTGACGTGACCTGCCAGGCCGCCCCGGCCGGCGAACAGCGCCGGGCGGACCTCGTACCGTCGTCGCCGCAGCGCTTCCCGGGGGTAGCACCCCACCGGTTCTGATCCGGGACCGGCCCGCCGCCGCCCGGGGTGCCGCACGGCAGCCCGGGCGGCGGACCGGTCCGGTCACCGCCGCTGGCGCGGGCGGGCCGACGCCCCGGCCACGGCAGGGCCGGCTGCGGTCCGGCCGCCGCCCCGCAGCGGGGTCAGCAGCCCCGCGACGACGATGAGCAGGCAGAACGCCCCGGCCGCCACACTGACGGCCGGGACCCCGTGCCGGGCCGCGAGCACGGTCAGCACGGCCGCGCCGACCGGGCCCGAGGCGTTGTGGACGGTCCAGAAGGCCGAGGTGACCCGGCCGAGCAGCCGGTCCGGGGTGACCTCCTGGCGCAGGGTCATGGAGATGACGCCGCCGAGGGTCATGCCGAACATGAACACGGCGGCCAGGAAGGCGACGACCGGCACGCTCCGGCTGACGCCGGTCCCCGCCACGGCCACCGCGATCAGGGCGACCGAGCCGAGCCAGCAGGCGCCGAAACCGAACGTCCTGCGCAGTCTTCCGGCGGCCAGCGCCGCGGCGACCACACCGGTCCCGCTGACGGCGATCACGTAGCCGAGGGTGGCCGCGTCCTGGCCGAGGTCCTGCCGGATCCGGTAGATCAGCAGGTCGGTGGCGCCCATGGTGACGAAGGTCAGCAGGGTGAGGAGTACGGTCAGCGGGCGCAGCAGTGGGTGGGCCCACAGGAAGCGGAAGCCGACGACGAACATCTCGCGCAGCCGCCCGCCCCCGGGACCCGCGGAGCCGGAAGGGGTCGTGGCGGGGCCGGACGCACCGTCGCCCCCGTACCGGGCGAAGGAGACCCAGCGCAGGCTGACGGCGGAGACCAGGAAGGTCGCCCCGTCCACCCCGAGGGCCCAGTCGGCGCCCGCCGAGGCCGTGATGAACCCGGCCGCCACCGGCCCGGCCAGGGTCCCGACGGCGAAGGTGCCCATGAGCCGTGCGTTGGCGGCGGTCAGGTCCCGCGGGGGCACCAGGTGCGGCACGGAGCTCACGTACGCCACGTCGAACAGCGTCTTCAGCGCGGTGACCAGGGCCGTCAGCAGGTACAGCATCCAGAGGCGCGGCCCGGCCAGCCAGATGACCGGGACCGCGCCCAGCAGCACGGCCCGCGCGAGGTCGCAGGCGACCATCAGGCGGCGGCGGTCCGTCCGGTCCACCACGTACCCGGCGAACGTGCCCGTCGCGATGGCGGTGACCCCGGAGATCACCGTGATGACGCCCATCTGGACCAGGGATCCGGTGGCGTCGAGGACGAGCAGCGGCAGGGCGAGCAGCGAGATCGAACCGCCGAGGACGGACAGCGCCTGGCCGAGCCAGAAGACGTTGAAGTCCCGGTTCCGCCACAGGGGGACGGGGTCCGGCACCCCGCTCAGCCCAGGAGGGCGTACACGGTCGAGGCCGTGGCGGCCGGCTCCTGCGCCCCGTCCGGTGTCATGGTGATGTCGGCGAAGGCCATCCGCTTGCCGAGCTTGGTGACCCGGACCTCGATCAGCACGTCCGTGCCGGTCACGGGCCGCTGGAAGCTCGTCGACTGCTGGACGGTGGTCATCGGCCCGTACCCGCCGCGCGCGGCGCTGATCGCGATGACGGTGGCGGTGTCGGCGGCCGCCATCAGGGCCTGCCCGGACAGGCCGCCGCCGTCCCGGGCGAGGGCGCCGGACCAGGGCAGCCGGAGCACGGCGTGCCGCTCGCCTGTCTCCTCGACGGTCAGTCCCAGGTCGAGGACCCAGGGGGCGAAGTTGTCCTTGAGGACCTTGTCTGCATCTGCCGGTGTCAGGGTCACCGGGAGATTGTGGCGGCCCGGCGGGGCCGCCACAACACCTTTGATCCCTCCGTGATGTTCCGACCGGCGGGTCAGAGCGCGGCGGCCACTTCGGTGCCCTGGCGGATCGCCCGCTTGGCGTCCAGTTCGGCGGCGACGTCCGCGCCGCCGATCAGGTGCGCCTCGATGCCCGCCGCGCGCAGGGCCTCGTGCAGGTCGCGGCGGGGCTCCTGCCCGGTGCACAGGACGACCGTGTCGGCGGGGACGAGCCGCTGTTCGCCGTCGACGGTGATGTGCAGGCCCTCGTCGTCGATCCGGTCGTAGGCGGCGCCCGCAACCGAGACGACGCCGCGGTGCTTGAGCTCGGCGCGGTGGATCCAGCCGGTGGTGGTGCCGAGGCCCGCGCCGACCTTGGTGGTCTTGCGCTGCAGGAGGTGGACCTGCCGGGGGGAGGCCGGCCGCTCGGGGGCGGTGAGGCCGCCGGGGCCCTCGTACGTGGTGTCGACGCCCCAGTGACGGAAGTAGACGGCGGGGTCCTGGGAGGCGCCCTCGCCGCTGTCGGTGAGGTACTCGGCGACGTCGAAGCCGATGCCGCCGGCGCCGACGACGGCGACGTGCTCGCCGACCGGGGCGCCGTCGCGCAGCACGTCGAGGTAGTTGACGACGCTGGGGTGGCCGATGCCGTCGATGTCGGGGATGCGCGGGGTGACGCCGGTGGCGACGACGACCTCGTCGTAGCCCCGGAGGGTGTCGGTGTCGGCGACGGTGTCCAGCCGGACGTCGACGCCGACCTCGGCCAGCCGGTTGCCGAAGTAGCGGATCGTCTCCTCGAACTCCTCCTTGCCCGGGATGCGGCGGGCGACGTCGAGCTGTCCGCCGATGTGGCCGGAGGCCTCGAAGAGGGTGACGCGGTGGCCGCGTTCGGCGGCGGTGACCGCGCAGGCGAGGCCGGCGGGGCCGGCGCCGACAACGGCGACGCTCTTGGCGAGGCGGGTGGGCGAGAGGACGAGCTCGGTCTCGTGGCAGGCGCGCGGGTTGACCAGGCAGCTGGTGATCTTGCCGCTGAAGGTGTGGTCGAGGCAGGCCTGGTTGCAGCCGATGCAGGTGTTGATGGACTCGGGGCGGCCGGCGGCGGCCTTGGCGACGAAGTCGGCGTCGGCGAGGAAGGGGCGGGCCAGGGAGACCAGGTCGGCGCGGCCCTCGGCGAGGATCTCCTCGGCCTTCTCCGGGGTGTTGATGCGGTTGCTGGTGACGAGGGGGACGGAGACCGCGCCCATCAGCCGCTGGGTGACCCAGGTGTACGCGCCGCGCGGGACGGAGGTGGCGATGGTGGGGATGCGGGCCTCGTGCCAGCCGATGCCGGTGTTGATGATGGTGGCGCCGGCCGCCTCGATCTCCTTGGCGAGGTGGACGACCTCGTCGAGGGTGGAGCCGCCGGGGACCAGGTCGAGCATGGACAGGCGGTAGATCAGGATGAAGTCGGGGCCCACGGCCTCGCGGGTGCGCCGGACGATCTCCAGGGGGAAGCGGACGCGGTTCTCGTACGCGCCTCCCCAGCGGTCCTCGCGGCGGTTGGTGGCGGCGGCGATGAACTCGTTGATCAGGTAGCCCTCGGAGCCCATGATCTCGACGCCGTCGTAGCCGGCGAGCTTCGCGAGGCGGGCGGCGCGGACGAAGTCCTCGACGGTCTGCTCGACCTCGGCGTCGGTGAGCTCGTTCGGGACGAAGGGGCTGATGGGGGCCTGGAGGGCGCTGGGGGCGACGAGGTCCTTGTGGTAGGCGTAGCGGCCGAAGTGGAGGATCTGCATCGCGATCTTCCCGCCCTCGGCGTGCACGGCCTCGGTGATCAGGCGGTGTTCGGCGGCCTCCTCCTCGGTGGTGAGGCGGGAGCCGCCCTCGAAGGGGCGGCCGGCGTCGTTCGGGGCGATGCCCCCGGTGACGATCAGGCCGGCGCCGCCGCGGGCGCGCTCGGCGTAGAAGGCGGCGAGGCGCTCGAAGCCCCGCTCGTGCTCCTCGAGGCCGGTGTGCATCGAGCCCATGATGACGCGGTTCGGCAGGGTGGTGAAGCCGAGGTCCAGCGGGCTCAGCAGGTGCGGGTACCGGCTCTGGGAACTCATGGGGGGCGCCTTCCTCGCGCGGGTGGGATGACCCTGTTGTAGCGAGGCGCCCCACCTTTTGCAACTAGGTGCATAACCGGGCGCGGGGCGCCCGGACCCCTCGGCGCCGGGACTACGGGCCCGGCCCGGTGGGGCCGGGCCCCCGCTGTGGCGCAGTTCACGCACTCAGGCCCGGCGCAGCCGGACCGTGACGATCTGGAAGGGACGCAGCGCCAGCGGGACCGTGTCCCCCGCGGCGACCGGGCCGACCGCCGTGCCCGGCAGGGGCCGCTCCAGCAGGTCGGCCTCGACGGCCGCCGCGAGCGGGAAGCCCGCCACGAGGGTCGCCCTCGCGCGCCCGCCCCGGGACTCGTACAGCCGGACGACCACGTCGCCGCTGCGGTCCTCGGCCAGCTTGACCGCCTCGACCACCACCGCCCCGACCCCGTCGGCGCCGCCGCTCCCGTCGTCGCCCCTTCCCGCACCCGCACCCGCGCCCGCACCTGCGCTCGCGACCGCACCCGCGACCGACACCAGCGGGGCGACCGGGCCCGCCCCGGGCACCATCCGTTCGGGCAGGTTCAGCGCGTGGCCCTCGCGGACCGCGTCGTCGATCCGGGCGCCCGGCGCCAGCGCGTACCGCAGGGTGTGCGCGCCCTGGTCGGTCTCCGGGTCGGGATAGCGGGGGGCGCGCAGCAGGGAGAGGCGGATCGTGGTGGTCTGGCCGCCGTCGGGCCGTACGGAACGGGTGACGTCGTGGCCGTACGTGGAGTCGTTGAGGACGGCCGCGCCCCAGCCCGGCTCCTCCGCGTGGATCCACCGGTGGGCGCAGACCTCGAACTTCGCCGCCTCCCAGGAGGTGTTGGTGTGGGTGGCGCGGTGGACGTGACCGAACTGGATCTCGGAGGCGGTCCGTTCGGCCTTGACGTCGAGCGGGAAGGCGGCCTTCAGCAGCTTCTCCGTCTCGTGCCAGTCGACCTCGGTGACGATGTCCACCGTCGCGGCGTCCGCCCGCAGGGTGATCCACTGGGTGGCCTTCGACCGGCCGAAGGACCGGGCGACCCGGACGGCGGCCGCGCCCGGGCCGGCCTGCGCGACCTCCAGGGCGTCGGCGTCGACGAGGTCGGTGACGTTGTTGCGGTAGAACGCGTCGATGTCCCACGCGTCCCACATGTTCGGGAAGTCCGGGTGGATCTGGAGCAGGTTGGCGGCCTGCCCCGGGGCCACCGACTCGCGGCCGGCCCGTAGGTCGTACGCCGAGACGATCAGCCCGCGGCCGTCGACCTCCACCCGCAGCCTGCCGTTGTCCAGGATCCAGCCGCCGCCGGGCCGCTCCCCCAGGTCCACCGGCCGCGAGGGCGCGTCCGGCACGCCGGCGCCGCCTGCCGGGACACCGCGCCGGGCGTGCGGGGCGCAGTTGAAGACCAGGGGGTCGTCGCCCTCCCCGGCGAGTGCGACCTGCGCGGCGAGGGTGATCGCGCGCAGTTCGTCCGCCACCCGGGCGTACGTGGCGCGGGCCTCGCGGTGCACCCAGGCGATGGACGATCCCGGCAGGATGTCGTGGAACTGGTGCAGCAGCACCGTCTTCCAGATCCGCTCCAGGTCCTCGTACGGGTACGCGTACCCGGGCACCCGCACCGCCGCCGTCGCCGCCCACAGCTCGGCCTCGCGCAGCAGGGATTCGCTGCGCCGGTTGCCCTGTTTGGTCCTGGCCTGCGAGGTGTAGGTGCCGCGGTGCAGCTCCAGGTAGAGCTCGCCGGCCCACACGGGCGCGTCGGGGTACTCGGCGCGGGCCTTGTCGAAGAAGGCGTCGGGCGGCTCGACCTCGACCCGCGGGGAGCCTTCGAGGTCCCGCTGCCGGCGCGCCCGGGCCAGGTGCTCGCGGGTGGGGCCGCCCCCGCCGTCGCCCCAGCCGAAGGGGGCCAGGGAGCGGGAACCCCGGCCCTTCTCGCGGTAGTTGCGGGCGGCGTGGGCGAGTTGGGCGCCGCCGAGGTCGCTGTTGTAGGTGTCGACGGGCGGGAAGTGGGTGAAGACGCGGGTGCCGTCGATGCCCTCCCACCAGAAGGTGTGGTGGGGGAAGGGGTTCACCTGCGACCAGGAGATCTTCTGCGTCAGGAACCAGGTGGAGCCGGAGAGCCGGACGATCTGCGGCATCGCCGCCGTGTAGCCGAAGGAGTCGGGCAGCCAGGCGCCGCGGGTCTCGATGCCGAACTCGTCCAGGAAGAACTTCTTGCCGTACAGGAACTGGCGGACCATGGCCTCGCCGCCGACCATGTTGGTGTCGGACTCCACCCACATGCCGCCGACCGGCACGAACCGGCCCGCCGCGACCTCCTTCTTGATCCGCTCGAACAGCTCGGGCCGGTGGGTCCTGATCCAGTCCAGCTGCTGGGCCTGCGACATGGCGAAGACGAACTCGGGATGCGCGTCCAGCAGGCCGAGCACGTTGGACGTGGTGCGCGCGACCTTGCGGACGGTCTCGCGCAGCGGCCACAGCCAGGCCGAGTCGATGTGGGCGTGGCCGACGGCGCTGATCCGGTGGGCGGAGGCGTGGGCGGGGGCGGCGAGGACCGGGGTGAGGCGGGCGCGGGCGGCGGCCGCCGTGCCGGGGACGTCGGCGAGGTCCACCGCGTCGAGGGCGGCGTCCAGGGCGCGCAGGATCCCGTACCGGCGGGCGTCGGCCCCGTCGAGCTCCACCATCAGGTCGTGGAGGACCTCGAGGTCCTGGACGAGTTCCCAGACCTCGGTCTCGAAGACGGCGAGGTCCATCCGGGCGAGCCGGTAGAGCGGCCGGTCGCCGCTGGTCTGCCGGTCGCCCTCGTAGGTGGGGGCGTGCTCGACGAGGACGGGGTTCGAGGCGGCCTCGACGTACCACTCGATCCGTTCGCCGCCCTCCGCCGCGTCGGCGACGCGCACCCAGTCGTTGTACGGGTTGAGCGCCTTGACCTCGCTGCCGTCGGCGCGGTGGACCAGGCCCTCGCACTGGAAGCCGGGCATCATCCGGTCGAAGCCCAGGTCGAGGACGGCCTCGACGGTGCGGCCGGCCCAGTCGGCCGGGACCGTGCCGGTGACCCGGAACCAGGTGGTGCCCCAGGCCGGCCCCCACTGCGCGCCGACCGCGCAGGGCTCGTACGGGGCCGCCAGGCCCTCGGTGACGGACACGGGCTCACCCGGGGCCTCCCACCGCTCGACGGCGAGCGGGACCGGGCGCGAGTGGACGGCCGGTTTGATGCGCTCCTTGAGGACGCGGCGCAGGCGGTGTTCGGTGATGCTGCGGTCGTCGTGCATGACGGCGGCTCCAGGGGTGGAGGGGGCGTTCGTCGAGCGGGAGGGGGTGCGGGTCCGGGGCGGGGCGCGGGGCGCGCCTCAGGTCTTGACGGCTCCCTCGCCCACCCCCTTGAAGAAGTAACGCTGGAGGGCGAAGAAGAGGAGCATCATCGGCAGCAGCGCCGCCATGGCACCGGCGGCGATGATCCGCTGGTCGTTGGTGGTGGTGGCGCCGGCCAGGGTCTTCAGGCCGAGCTGGAGGGTGTAGTGCTCGCTGTCGGTGAGGACGAGCAGCGGCCAGAGGAAGTCGTCCCAGGCGCCCATGAAGCTGGTGATGCAGACGACGGCCAGGGAGCCCTTCGCGGCGGGCAGGAAGACCCGGGTGAAGCGGGTCCACTCGCCCGCACCGTCGAGGACCGCGGCCTCCTCGATCTCCCGGGGGACGGCGAGGAAGGCCGCCCGCATGATCATGATGTTGAGGACGGAGACCGCTCCCGGGAGCCAGACGCCGACGAGGGTGTCGACCAGGCCCATGCCGCGGACCGTGAGGAACATCGAGATCATCACGGACTCGAAGGGGAACATCAGGGTGGCGGCGAGCACCGTGAAGACGGTCCTGCGGCCCTTCCAGCCGGCCCGGGACAGCGCGTAGCCGGCCATGGCGGCGAAGAGCAGGTTCGAGGTGACGGCGAGGGCGGCGACGGTGAGGGTGTTGCCGGTGTACTGGAGGAGGGGGAAGGACTCGGCGACCCGGGCGTAGTTGTCGAGGGTGGGCCGGGCGGGCAGGACCCCGTCGTACACGTTCTCGGTGCGGCCGCGGATCGAGGTGAGGAACTGCCAGACGATCGGCCCGATCAGCACCGCGAGCACCAGCAGCAGTACGGAGTAGCGGGCGGCCAGGCCGGCCGTCCGACGGCCCCGTACGCCGGCGCGCCGCGGGGAGGCGGTGGGGTTCACGTCTCGTCCCCCTGCGCCAGCCGGCGGCCCAGCAGGCTGAAACCGAGGGTGAGCAGGAACAGCAGCAGGGAGATGGCGGAGGCGTAGCCGGTCTCGCCGGAGAAGCCGAGGCCGACCTGCCGGATGAGGAAGGGCAGGGTGCGGGCCCCGCCGCCGGGGCCGCCGCTCTCGCCGCCCAGGATGTAGATCTCGGTGAAGACGCGCAGGGCGGAGATCGCGGAGAGCGTCCCCACCAGCAGCATCATCGGTTTGACCTGCGGGACGGTGATGCTGACGAAGCGGCGGACGGGGCCGGCGCCGTCGAGGGCGGCCGCCTCGTGGAGGGAGGCGGGCACGTTCCCGAGGGCGGCGAGGTAGAAGACCATGTAGTAGCCGAGGCCCTTCCAGACGGTCACGATCATCGCGGAGACGAGCAGCATGGTGCTGTCGGTCAGGAACGGGACCGGCTCGGAGACGATCCGCAGCCGTAGGAAGAGCGTGTTGACGAGCCCGTCGCTGCGCAGCACCCACTGCCACATCAGGCCGACGACCACGGCCGACGCGATCACCGGCGTGTAGAAGGCGGAGCGGAAGAACCCGATGCCCGGGATCCTCGCCCGCACCAGGACGGCGAGGGCCAGGGGCAGCAGGACCAGGCATGGGACGACGACCAGCAGGTAGAGCACGCTGTTGCCGGCGGCGGTCCAGAAGTCCGGGTCGGCGAGGGCGCGCCGGTAGTTGTCGAGGCCGGTGAAGGTTCCGCCGCGCAGGATCCGGGCGTCGGTGAGGGACAGGACGACGGTGTTGGCGAACGGCCAGAGGCTGAACAGCGCCACCGTCACCAGCCCGGGGGCGAGGAAGAGGTACGGGGTCCACCACCGGCGGTGGGCCAGCCCCGGCTCCGCCTCCATGGCCCGCAGGGCCGCCCTGCGTGCCCGGGTCACTTCCGGGCCGCGTCGGCGAGCAGCTTGTTGGCCTCCTCCTGGGCCCTGCGCACGGCCGTCGGTGCGTCCTGCTCGCCCTTGACGGCCTTCTGCACCTCGCGGACGACGGCGTCGCCGACCTGGTTGGTCCACTGGACCGGGGTGTTGGCGTCGAGCGCGGCGGACTTCAACTGCTCGGCGCCGACCGCGCGGGCGACGGTGTCGGCGTCCCTGCCGTCGCCCCGGTCGGAGAAGCGGGGATCGGCGAGACCCTGGGCGTTGGAGGGGTAGATGGTCGCGTTCCTGGAGAACTCGACCTGGTTGGGGCCGTTGGTGACCCACTTGGCGAACTCGACGGCTGCGTCGAGGTGGCGGGTGTCCTTCCTGATGCCGAGGGACTGGGCGTAGATGCCGATGTGGCCGAGCCGGCCGGTGACGGCCCCGGCGACCCGGGTCCGTGCGTAGACCTGTGGGGCGTTCTGTTTGACGTCCTTGACGAAGCCCGGGGAGCCGGGGCCGAAGACGAGTTTGCCGCTGCCGTAGAGCTGGTTGATGTCGTCGGCCTTGAGGAGGGACTCCTTGGGCATGGCGCCCTTGGCGTAGAGGGACTTCATCCGCTCGACCCAGGCGACGGCCCCGGGGGTGTCGAAGACGAAGCGGTCCCGGGCGTCGTTGAGGAGGGGGATCCCCATCTTCTGCCAGTCTCCGGGGAGGCGGCCCTTGGGGTCGGCCATGAAGGCGGAGAACCGGCCGCCGGAGCGGGCGGCGATCTGCTCGGCGTAGTCGAAGAACTGCTCCACGCTGGTCGGCGGGGCGTCGGGGTTCAGGCCGGCCTGGCGGAAGAGCTCCTCGTTGTAGGTGAGGATCTCCGGGGTGACGTACCAGGGGTACGCGAAGACGCCGTCGCCCTTGCCGGGCAGTTTGAACTGCTCCCAGGCGCCGGGGACGTACTCCTTGGCGGAGCCGCCGTCGAGTCTGGCGACGTCGGCGAGCAGGCCGCGGTCGCCGAGGAGCTGGAAGGAGTCGGTGGAGAGGTTGACGACGTCGGGGAGGGTGCCGGCCTGGGCGTCGGCGACGAGCTTCTCGTTGTAGCCGTCCCCGGGGACGTCCTCCCAGCGGACCTTCGCCCCGGGGTGCTGCTGCTCGAAGGCGTCGATGACGCCCTGGACGTACGCGGTGTACTTGGGTTTGAGCTGGAGCGTGCGGAACGTGATCTCGCCGGCCACCTCGCCGGTCCTCCGCGCGTCCTCGGTGTCCGCGGGGCCGCCGCTCAGGCCGCACGCGGAGGCGGAGAGGAGGGCGCCGGCCACGAGCGTGGCGAGTGCTGTGCGGGGCAGGTGCAAACGGTTCATCGTCGGCCGCCTCGGGGGTAGTTCCGGCCTCGCTGCCGGATCGCGCTGCCCACGCTGGGCCTGGTGGCGGGGCGCGTCAATGCGGCCGCGGGCGGGCATGGCCGGTACTGCGCTAATGCGCTTTATCTCGCGCGCGGCAAAACCGCTTCAGCAGCCCGTGCACGGTGCTCCGGGCAGGAATGCCCGGGCGGTGCAAGGAGGCCGAAAAACTGTTCCGGGCCCCTGCCGCGCCGCTGCCCCGCTCCCCGCTCCCCTACTTCATGCGGTAGTCGGCCTTCTCGGCGAGCTTGCCGTCCTTGAAGCAGAAGCGGTACACGGTCTCCTCTCCGACGGCGCTGTCGCCTGCGGCGAGGTACCAGGAGCAGGCGCTGCCGGCGGGCTGGGCCGGGCCGCCCTCCTTCAGGGCGTCCTTGAGGAACGATTCCCCGGAGGGCAGCTTCTGACGGACGGCGTCCTCGGGGTCGCCGACCTTCACGGAGGCGTACACCGCCGGCTCGATCACGGTCCTGCCGGCGGCGTCGACCACCTTCCCGATGCCGAACGCCAGCGCCACGGCGACCGCGATGCCGACGACCAGCGCCACTCCGCAGCCGATGAGACAACCCTTGCGCTGAGCCATGCCCGTTCCTCCGTGCGTGTTCGATCCGTGGTGTTCCGGTGGTACACGCAGACCTTCGCAGGGGGGCGGCGGCGTGCGCTGTCCCCGAAAGTCGCGGGCCGGAGCAACGATGGTCGTCCGTACGGCGGGTGGCGCCCGGCGGCTAGTGCGGGGCGGGGCCGGTCGCGAGGTCCGCCGGGTCGGTGTTGGCGCCGCACAGCACCACGGCGACGCGTTCACCGAGCGGTTCGGGCGCGGTGCGCAGGGCGGCCAGGGCCGTTGCCGCGCCCGCCTCGACCACGATGCGGTGCTCCCCCCACAGGACCCGCCGGGCGGCGGTGATCTCGGCGTCCGGGACCAGGACCGAGCGGACGTCGCCCTGGTGTGCGGCGGCCAGCGCGTCCGCCGAGACGCGGGTGGCGCCCAGCGAGTCGGCGGCCACCGAGTCCACGGGGACGTCGACGGGCCGGCCGGCCGCCAGCGCCGCGTTCAGCGCCCGGCAGTTCTCCGGTTCGGCGGCGACCACGCGGATGCCGTACTCCCGGGCGGCGGTGGCGACACCGGCGAACAGCCCGCCGCCGCCGACGGCGACGACCACGGTGTCCACCTCGGGCAGTCCGGCCCGGATGTCGTCGAGCAGGGTGCCGGCGCCGGCGGCGACCAGGGGGTGGTCGTAGGCGTGGCTGCCGAGGGCCCCGGACGCCGCCGCGAACTCCTGGGCGGCAGCCTGCGCCTCGGCGAACCGGTCCCCGACGAGGCGTACCTCGGCCCCGTACCGGCGCAGCCGCTCCACCTTGACCCGGGGCGCGTTGACCGGCACGAACACGGTGGCGGGCACCGAGTGGGCGCGGGCCGCCCAGGCGCAGGCCAGGCCCGCGTTGCCGCCGGAGGCGATGGTCACTCCGGCCTCGGGCAGGGCGCCGGCCCCGCCGTGGGCGGCGAGGAAGTTGTGTGCGCCGCGGGCCTTGAAGGAGCCGGTGTGCTGGAGGTGTTCCAGCGCGTACCAGACGCCCCGGGCTGCGGGCACCACGGCGGCGGGGCGGACGGCGCCGGCTATGCGGCGGGCGGCGGCGCGCACGGCGGCGCGGTCGAGCTGCTGTTCCATGGTCGCTCTCCTCGGGGGCGTGAGAGGTGGTCAGGGGCCGGGCCGGGCGGCCTCGATCAGCTGGCGCAGGGCTCCGTGGTAGACGTCGTCGTCGGTCAGGGCGGGCAGTACGGCGTCCATCCCGGCGGTCAGGACGGGGAACTCCCCCGGGTCCAGCGCCGCGAGGGCCGCCCGCGACGCGGCGGTGGCCCCGGCCGGGTCGCGGTGGTCGACGAAGGCGGCGCAGCCCAGGGTGAGCAGGTACATGCGGCGGTACGTGGTCATCGCCTCGGCGGGCGTCATCCCGACGGCCACGTTGTCGGCGAGGGCAGGCTCGACGAGCCGGGCCAGCAGCCGGCGGCCCAGCCACGGCCGGCCGCCGCGCAGCACCAGCAGTCCGGGGTGGGCGGTGAGCAGCCGGTAGAGGGCGGTGAAGCGGCGCTCGGTGGCCTCGGCCCAGTCGGTGCCCGCCGGGACGTCGGGCAGTTGCCCCGCGAGGTGCTCGGTGCACAGGTCGAGCAGGCCCCCGAGGTCGGTGCAGCGGCGCTGGACGGTGGCGTGGGAGACGTCGAGCCGGTCGGCGAGGGCACGGAAGCTGAGCGCGCCGTGGCCTTCCTCGTCGATGATCCGCAGGGCGGCGACCGCGATCGCCTCGGGTGTGGCCCGGTCCAGGGCCGCTGATCTCCTCGGCATGCGATACAGCGTATCAGCCACTGTCACATACGCCGTATCTCCGCGATCGCGTGACGGCACCTACACCCATATTGCTGGTCATCACCGCACATCGAGCGACCTGTGTTGACAGCGGGTAGTCACATCGCTGCACTGAGCGCACCACAGCGCCGTCAAGCCCCCGCCCGCTCCCCACCGCAAGGAGTCTCCGTGCCGCCTCGCCTGCGTGCGTCGCTCCCCTGCCTGACCGCGGCCGCCCTGCTCGCCCTGTGCCTCGCCCCCGCACCGGCAGCCGCGGAGCCGACCGCGACCTCCGACACGCCGCTCGCCCTGACCCCGCCCATGGGCTGGAACAACTGGGCGCACTACATGTGTGACATCGACGAGGCCAAGGTCGTCGCCAACGCCGACGCCCTGGTCTCCAGCGGCCTCGCGGCCAAGGGCTACGACACGGTGACCGTCGACGACTGCTGGATGACCAAGAGCCGCGACGCGCAGGGCGCGCTGGTCGTGGACGCGCAGAAGTTCCCGCACGGCATGGCCTGGCTGGGCGAGTACCTGCACGCCAAGGGCCTGAAGTTCGGCATCTACCAGGACGCCGGCTCCCTGACCTGCGAGAAGTACCCGGGCAGCGGCTCCCCCGAGGGTGGCGGCCCGGACCACTACGCGCAGGACGCACGGCAGTTCGCGTCCTGGAAGGTCGACTACGTCAAGATGGACGGCTGCAACCTGTGGGTGCCGCCGGGCAGGACCAGGGAGCAGGCGTACCGCGACGCGTACGTCGCCGTCGCGGAGGCGCTGCGGACGAGCGGCCGCAGCATGGTGCTGTCCGCCTCGGCGCCCGCCTACTTCCAGCAGGGCGAGTGGGGCGGCTCCGACTGGCACCGGGTGCTCGGCTGGGTCGGCTCGACCGGCCAGTTGTGGCGCGAGGGCAAGGACATCAAGGTCTACGACCCGGCCGCGCCGGCGACCTCCCGGTGGAGCTCCGTCCTCGGCAACTACGGCTACAACCGCTGGCTCGGCCGGTACGCGGGCCCCGGCAACTGGAACGACCCCGACTTCCTGATCGCGGGCGCCCCGGGCCTCACCGACGCGGAGAGCCGCAGCCAGGTCGGCCTGTGGGCGATGATGGCCGCCCCCTTCATCCTGTCCTCCGACGTCTCCGCGCTCACGCCGGGCGGGCTCGCCGCCCTCGGCAACGCCGACCTGATCGCCCTGGACCAGGACCCGATGGGCCGGCAGGGCGCGGTGGTCTCCGCCAACGCCACCTTCGAGGTGCTCGCCCGGCCGCTGGCGAACGGCGACCGCGCCGTCGCCGTCCTCAACCGGTCCGGCAGCACCCGCGACATCTCGGTCCCGCTCGCCGACATCGGCCTGTACGACTGCACGGTCGACGCCGAGGACCTGTGGACCGGGAGCCGCACCGAGGTCTCCGCGTCCCTGACCGGGCGGCTCGCCGCGCACGACACGGCGGTGTGGCGGCTCACCCCGCACCGCGGCTGCGGCGGGGCCGTGCCCACCGGACAGATCACCGGTGACGGCGTGAAGTGCACGGACGGCGCCAACACCACCGGAGTCGGCGCGGTCGTCCTGTCCGCGTGCACCGCGGCCGCCGACCAGCGGTGGGTCCTCGGCGGCGGCGACAGCCTGCGGCTGGACGGCAAGTGCCTGACGGCGAGCGGCGGCGACCTGGTGGAACTGGCCCGCTGCGTACCGTGGAAGGCCCGGCAGGGCTGGACCCACCTGCGCAACGGAACCCTGGTCGAGAAGGTGAGCGGGCTGTGCCTGACGGCGCCCCCCGCGCCCGCGACGGCGGACGCCCCGGCCGAGCGGCTGCGGCTGGCCGAGTGCGGCGACCACCGGGTGGACCAGGCCTGGTCCCTGCCGGTCTGACGGGCATCCCGATGACGAACCTCCGCACCGCGGGCCGGCGCCGCCGGCCCGCCCGGCCGCTGCGCCCCGCAGCCCTCGCCGCCCTGCTGGCCCTGCTGTGCGCGGCCTCCCCCGCGCTCGCCGGCGTACGGTCCCACGCCCCGACGGCGCCACTGGCCGCACCGGTCACCCCGGGGACACCAGGCACACCAGGGACACGGGGCACACCAGTCACACCAGGCACACCGGGGACACCGGGTGGACCTGCCGGGGCCAGGCCGCCCGGTTCCGCCGCCTTCGACGCCGGGCCGGCACGGGCGGCGCTGAAACGGCTGCTGCCGCGCCATGCCGCCCAGTTCACGCTCGTACCGGCCGCGCCCACCGGGGGTGCCGGAGCTCCTGGAGGGGACGCCTTCACCGTGTCCGGGCGGGCGGGGGCGATCACGGTCCGCGGGTCGACCGGCGCCACCCTGCTGACCGGCGTCGGCTGGTACCTCCAGCACGTCGCCGGGGTCGACATCGGCTGGCCCGGCGACAGCATCGGGATGCTGCCCGCCCGCCTGCCCGCGGTGCCCGCACCGGTCACCCGCAGCGCGCTGGTCCCGCACCGGTACGCCCTCAACGACACCGACGACGGCTACTCGGGCCCGTACCGCACCTTCGCCCAGCACCAGCGGCAGATCGACCTGCTGGCCCTGCACGGCATCAACGAGGTGTTCGTGCAGGTCGGCGCCGAGTACCCGTACTACCGGGCGCTCCAGGGCTTCGGCTACTCGCCCGCCGAGCTACGGGGGTGGATCCCCGCGCCGGGCCACCAGAGCTGGTGGCTGCTGCAGAACCTCAGCGGGTTCGGCGGCCCGGTCTCCGAGCGGCTGATGCGCGAGCGCGCCGTCCTCGGCGGCCGGATCGCGGAGCAGCTGCGCGGGCTCGGCATGACCCCGGTCCTGCCCGGCTACTTCGGCACGGTGCCGCCCGGCTTCGCCGACCGCAACCCGGGCGCGGCGACGGTGCCGCAGGGCGACTGGGCGGGCTTCGCGCGGCCCGACTGGCTGGACCCGTCCTCGGCGGCGTTCCCGAAGGTGGCGGCCGCGTACTACGCGGAGCAGCGCGCCGTGTTCGGGGACAGCACCATGTACCGGATGAGCCCGCTCCACGAGGGCGGGACGGTGGGTTCGGTCGACGTGCGGGCAGCGGCCGGAGCCGTCCAGTCGGCCCTGCACGCCGCGCACCCGGGCGCGCTGTGGGCGGTGCTGGGCTGGCAGGACAGCCCGCGCAAGGAGCTGCTGGCGGGGGTGGACACCTCGAAGGTGCTGATCCTCGACGGGCTGTCCGACCGGTACAACCGGCTGGACCGGGAGTCCCGCTGGGGCGGGGTGCCGTACGCCCTGGGGACGATCTACAACTTCGGCGGGCACACCACCGTCGGCGCCAACACCTCCGTGTGGCTCGACCGGTTCGGCGCCTGGCGGGCCAAGGGCAACAGCGCCCTGAGCGGCACCGCCTACCTGCCGGAGGCCACCGGGACCAACCCGGCCGCCTTCGACCTGTTCACCGATCTGGCGTGGGAGCCGGGCCCGATCGACCAGAAGGCCTGGTTCGCGCAGTTCGCGGCGCGCCGGTACGGGCGCCCCGACGCGGAGGCTGCGGCCGCCTGGGAGGAGCTGCGCACGGGCCCGTACAGCACCTCGTCCGGGCTGTGGTCGGAGTCGCAGGACAGCCTGTTCACGGCCCGGCCGAGCCTGACCGCGGCGGGGTCCGCGTACTGGAGCCCCCGCTCGATGCGCTACCCGGCCGATTCGGTCCGCCGGGCCCTGGACCACCTCCTCAAGGTGGACCCGCGGCTGCGCCGCTCCAGCGCCTACCGCTTCGACCTGGTGGACACCGCACGGCAGGCGCTGGCCAACCACTCGCGGGTGCTGCTGCCGGCGGTCAGGGCCGCGTACGAGGCGGGGGACCTGGCGCGGTTCCGGGCGCTGACCGCCGCCTGGCAGGACGCGGAGCGGCGGCTGGACGCCCTGATCGGCTCCGACCCGAACTTCCTGCTCGGCGACTGGCTGGCCGCGGCGCGCGCCGCGGGCGCCGACCGGGCGGAGCAGGACCGGTACGAGTACGACGCCCGCTCGATCCTGAGCGTGTGGGGCGAGCGCGGCACCAGCGAGGGAGGATTCCTGCACGACTACGCGAACCGGGAGTGGAGCGGGCTGGTCCGCGAACTGTACGCGCCGCGCTGGGCGGCGTACTTCACGGCGCTGGACGAGGCGCTGGTCACGAAGACCGCCCCGCCGCAGATCGACTGGCACGCCTTCGAGGAGGCGTGGGCCCGCCGGACCACCCGGCACCCGAGCGGCGCGAAGGGCCCGAGCGGGGACCCGCACGCACTGGCCACGGCGGTCGCCGAGCTCGTACACGATCCGACGAGCGGATGATCGGACCGCCCCCGAACGGTCACCCCTTCGGGGGATTCCCGCTCCCCCTGTGGGGGAGAACCCGCCCGCGCACCCGTTTCGCGGGCGGGCAGTCGTTTCACTGGCCCGGAAGCGATCGGGGTGGACGCCGAATCGATACGGCAGCCGCCCCTCCCGACGCCGTGACGGCCCGACGCGAGCAGGAGTGCACCGAGCATGTCCCAGACCGGACACGAGCGGCCCGGCCGGCCCGGGCAGGACGTCCCCGCACCGGACGTCCCCGCGCAGGGGTCGCCGACCGCCGCAAGCCCGGACGCCCCACCGGCTCCGGAGCCCCCCACCGCCGGGCCGGGCACCGCGCCCGCCGACCGCTTACCGGCCCCCTGGCCCGCGGACGGGGTGGTGGAGCTGCGCAAACGGGGCGGCCCGGCCGACGGGGAGGCAGCGCACCCCTTGGAGGCGATGGCCCGCCAGGCAGCGGAACGCGTGGCCGCCGACCGCCGCCCCCGAGGCTGACCGGTCCCCGCCAGAACCGTCCCCCAATCCAGCCTCGCCGGGGTCCGGCAATCCAGCCTCGCCGGCGTTTGAGGCGCGGGGGTCCGGGGGCGGAGCCCCCGGTTTCGGGAAGGGGCGGGGTGGGGAACCGCTCCGCGCAGCGGAATGCGCCGCACCCACGGCGGCCAGGAAGGACGACGGCACCGGTGCACACTGGACCGGAGGGCGGGACCGGACCGGACCGGACCGGCGAGCGAACGGTGAGGTGCACATGACCTCGAACCAGGCGGGACCCGAACGCCCGCACCGCACCACCCCCCACCCGCACCCACACCCCCGCACCCTCGCCCCCGGCGCCGCCTGCGGCCTGGCCGCCACCTGCGCCGGCCTCGCCGTGGCCCAGCTGGCCGCCGCGGCGGTCCGCCCCGACGCCGCCCCCGTCACCGCCGTCGGCGGCGCCGTGGTCGACCGCACGCCCGTCGGGCTCAGGGAGTGGGCGGTGGCCCAGTTCGGGACCGCCGACAAGCTGGTCCTCACCCTCGGCGTCCTCGCCGTACTCGGCCTGCTCGCCGCCACCGCCGGAGTCCTGGCCCTGCGCCGCCTGCCGGCCGCCATGGCCCTGATCGGCGCGGTGGGCCTGCTCGGGGCGCTGGCCGCGGTCAGCCGCCCCCAGGCGTCCTGGCAGGACGCCCTGCCGTCGGCGGTCGGCGCCCTCACCACGGCCGCGGTGCTGTCCCTCCTGGTCCGCGCCCTGCGCACGCCCCGCCCGGCCGGCGCCCCGCCGGGCGGCGCCTGGGCGCTGGACCGGCGCGGCTTCGGCAGGCTCGTCGTGGCGACGCTGGTCGGAGCGGCCGGGATCGGCTACGCGGGCCGGCGGCTCGGCGCGCACGGCTCGGCCGGGGCGACCGCCTCCCGGGCCGCCTTCACGCTGCCGCCGCCGGACGTGCCGGCCGCGCCCGTGCCGCCCGGGGCGAACCTGCCGGTGCCCGGGGTGTCCTCGTTCCTCACGCCGAACCGGGACTTCTACCGGGTGGACACCGCCCTGGTGGTCCCGCGGGTGGACGCCGGTACCTGGCGGCTGCGGATCCACGGCAAGGGTGTCGCCCGCCCCCTCGAACTGGACCTGCGCGCGCTGCTGTCCCGCCCGCTGGTCGAGCACGACATCACCCTCACCTGCGTGTCGAACCCGGTCGGCGGCCCGTACGCGGGCAATGCCCGCTGGCTCGGCGTGCGCCTGGCCGACCTGCTGCGCGAGGCGGGGGTGCGGCCGCCCTCGCGGGGCGGACCGGCCGATCAGCTGGTGGCCCGCTCGGTCGACGGGATGACGATCGGCACCCCCGTCGAGGCGGTCATGGACGGCCGGGAGGCGCTGCTGGCCGTCGGGATGAACGGCGAGCCGCTGCCCTTCGCGCACGGGTTCCCCGTACGGATGGTCGTGCCCGGCCTGTACGGGTACGTCTCGGCCTGCAAGTGGTTGCGGGAGTTGGAGCTGACGACGTTCGCGGCGTACGACGCGTACTGGGTGCGCCGGTCCTGGGCCCAGCAGGCACCGGTGAAGACGCAGTCCCGCATCGACACGCCGCGGGCGGGCTCCGCACCCGCGGCGGGCCGGGTGGCGGTGGCGGGCGTGGCGTGGGCGCAGCACCGGGGGATCGCCCGGGTGGAGGTGCGCGTCGACGGGGGCCCGTGGCAGGAGGCCCGGCTCGCCGACGCGGTCGGCGTCGACACGTGGCGGCTGTGGACCTGGCCCTGGGAGGCGGCTCCGGGCCGGCACACCCTCCAGGTCCGGGCCACGGACGGCACGGGGGCGGTGCAGACGGAGCGGAGCACGCCGACCGTTCCGGACGGGGCCACCGGCCTGCACACGGTGACCGTGCACGTCCGGCCGGGCCCGGCCGCGCGGGAGAGTTGACGGCGTGACCGCGAACCGGCCGCGGCACCGGGATAATCCAACCCGTCCCGCGCCTCATCGCCGCACCCCCGCCCGACTGCACGCCAGGAGCCGGCCGCCGTGGAGCTGACCAGTACGCCGCTGCTCGTCACGCTGATCTCCGTCACCGTCCTCGCCATGCTCGCTGCGCTGCTGCTGTGGAACCGGATGCCCGGGCCCGGCTGGCTGCGCTGGCCCGCCCGGGTGGTGATGCTCGCGCTGTGCCAGGCCACCGCCATCGCCGTCATCGGCGCCTGGATCAACGGCAGCTTCGGGCTCTACACCTCCTGGGGCGACCTGCTCGGCACCGGCGGCACCCGGGACCCCTCGGCGATGAGCGGGCCGGCGCCGGGCCGGGCCACGTTCGACCGGGGCCCCGACGGCACCCGCAGCACCTGGTTCCGCGGCTCCCGGTCGAAGCTCGCCGGGCAGGTGATCGTGTGGACGCCCCCGGAGTACGCGGCCCCCGGCGCCAAACGCACCCGGTTCCCGGTGGTGGTGCTGCTGCACGGCTACCCGGGATCGCCGCGGACCTGGCTCGACCTGGGGAACATGCCGGGCGCCGCGCAGGAGCTGATCCGGCAGGGCGCGGCGCGTCCGTTCATCCTCGTCATCCCGGAGGTCTACCCGGGCGGGGTCAACACCGACTGCAGCAACGTCCCCGGGCGCAGGGTGGCCGACTGGCTCGCCCAGGACGTCCCGGACGTCGTCGCCCGGCACTTCCGCACGCTGCACGGCCCCGGCGGCTGGGGCCTGCTCGGCGTCTCCACCGGGGGCCTGTGCGCGGCCAAGCTGCCGCTGCAGTACCCGAAGGCGTTCCGGGCGGGCGCGGCCCTGGACCCGGACCCGCTGGCCGGGGATCCGGAGGTGCTGCCCGACCCGGTGCTGCGGGAGCGGAACAGCCCGCTGTGGCTGGTCCGGCAGGTGAAGCGGGCCGACGTCGGGCTGTTCCTGGCCACCTCCAAGCAGGACCGGTCCAGCCCGCCGGGGCAGTTGGAGGCGTTCCGCGTGGCCGCGGCGGGCAGCGGGGTCCGGGTCAGGACCCTGGTCCGCCCGGCCGGCGGCCACAACTTCCAGTCGTGGAGCAGGATGTACGGGGATGCCCTGGGCTGGCTGAGCACCGAGCTCTCCCCGCCCACCGCCGACCACTGACCGGCATCGGCATCGGCAGAAGCCGCCCGCGATCCGGAGCGAGCGGCTCCGGCCACAGCACTACAGGGGCGGCGCCCCGCGCAGATGACGCACGAGCTGTTCCAGGGCGGTCCAGCTCTCGGCGGTCCCGCCGTCGCCGAGGGGGTAGTAGAAGCCCGGCCGGGCGCTCGGGCCCAGCTGTACCGGGCGTTCCTTCAGCGGCGTCCTCCTCGCGGTGTCGAGCCCTGCCTCCCGGACCTCCGCGGGGCCCAGCACGAAGGCGTACGGCAGCGGCGGGCGTTCGAAGCGGGGCGGGGCGCTCAGGTCCCGGCGCGCCTCGCGCAACTGGCACATCATGGTCTTCAGCCCGTACCGCGTCACCAGTTCCTCGGCCAGCCCCGGCAGTGCCTCCAGGGCCGGCTCCTCCCCGGGGCCGTAGCCCAGGGTGAGGGTGACGTCCTCCTCGACGCCCTCCGCGGACCGGATCACGCGCAGGGTGGCGACGGCGGGCCGGTCCGGGGTGCCGACGGCCACCATCCAGGTGGACCGGGGTGCGCGCTCGTACGCCAGGTCGGTCAGCTGCCGCCGCGACCAGGTCAGACCGGCCGGTTCCGACGTCCCCCAGCCGGCCGGCGGGCCGCCGGTCAGTGCCTGCCAGGCGGCTTCCAGTGCGCCGCCGAGCACGAGGTCCGCCGTGGGACGGTGCAGGGTGCGGAAGGAGACGATGAGCTGACGCTCGCCGGTGGGCGAGACCTCCTCGAAGGCGTCCGCCACCGGGGTCTCGCCGTTCTCGTCCCGGGCCGGGGAGAAGGCGTCGTCCTGCCAGCGCAGTACGGCGCCGGTCAGCCCGTCGTAGTAGCCGCACCTCTCGTCCTGCACCACCCAGCGCGAGGACGTGGTCTGCAGCAGCAGGCGGGTGGGGAGGGAGAGGCGGCAGTGCGGCGGGGTGACGATCTGCAGGGTCCGGTCGCTCTCCAGGGTCGCCCGCAGTGCATCGGAGAGCCAGCTCGTCATGGGGACGACGGGTCGGTCCTGGAGGATGACGGCGGCCTTGTCGGTGAGCATGTCGACGGCCGGCTGGGCGGCAGCGGCGACCGGTACGGCAGTGATGCCGGAGACGTCGACGGGGCGGGCCGCACCGACGGTGCCGGGGGCGTCCGGCGGCCAGACCCGGCCGCCCAGGAGCATGGTCAGACGCGCCGCGAAGGCACCGGCGAGCTGCTCGGCCTGGGGGACGCCCACGGCGGCGCGGGCCTCGATCCACCACGCCGGGCCGTCACCGGACGACTCGGCGCCGGGCCCCAGCAGCCTGGCCGCCTCGCCCGGCACCTGGAGCAGCAGCGGCACCTCGATCGAGACGAGCGGCCGGCCTTCCGCATCGCACAGCTGGACCACGGCACCGTCGCCGGTGGTCTCGACCCGCAGGTCCGGTCCGCCCGCGAGCAGGCCCGCCACGACGCTCAGCGGGTCCGGCATGCGCTCGGTGAGCGCGATCACGTCCTTGGTCATGCAGTGTTGTTCCTTCTGGTCATATCTGATCGGCTGTCATCTCGGCGTCGCCACCTGGATCAGCCGGGTAGCCCGGTCTCCGTCGTCCCGAGCAGCGCCTTGGCGCGGACGAGGAGGTCGTCGTCCGCCAACTCCACGGAGCCCGTTTCGACATCGGTCACGATGCGCCACAGGACCTTGGACCATTCGCTGACGAATTCCTCCGCCGCCACCGTCACATCGCCCCGCTCGGTGAGCAGGGACTCGTGGTTCCCGAGCGTGCTGTGCCACCGCGCCCGGATCCTCAGGCCGCCGTCCTCACGGGCAAGCTCCCATTCGGCGGAGAAGGTGTCCGACCCCCAGAAGACCTCGGCCGCGGAGAATTCCGGTCGCCGGACCTCCTCCAGCAGCGGCACCAGGTCGTCCAGCAACACCGCGATGTCGTAGCGGTACGTCAGCCGGATCGGCACCTGGTTCCACACGAGGACGGCGTCCTCGGATTCGGAGGAGTACATCTCACCGACGGCATCGGCCAGATCAGCGGCTTCGGCGATCCGACGCGGCCCGACGGGGCAGCGGCCCTCCCGGATCTCGAACCCCGTGTCGTGGCGGTCACGGGTCCCGGCCAAGGGATCACGCCCGAACTCGTCGGCGTACTCACGCCGGCGCGAGTCGGTCTTCTGGGGATTCGCCAGGCGGCAGTAGTCCCAGAAGTCGACCAGCACCCGGAACGTTTCGTCGAGGGTGAATTCACCCTGAACGTGCTCGACGAAGTGGTTCTCCACCCGCACGCCCTGCGGGCCGATGGTGACGGTGTGCGCGTTCCCGTCCAAGTCCTCCGGCACGAAACCGGGGTTGCCCTTGGCCTCGGTCACGAGGTCGATCGCCTCCAGGACGGACAGCGGCGAGAGCTGGATGTCGGCCGTCACCCACTCCCCCAGGACGCTCAACTCGGCAGGCCCGAAGAAGTGCGGCGTATTGAACTGGTCCGTCATGTAGTACTGAGTGCGGCTCACTGCTCTGTTCTCCTCCTCGCCCGCACGACAACGGTGTACGGGCCCGGCTCCTGACGTGCCATCTGCGACGACGGTCGCGGATTACGGAAAGGGGCGCATCCGCCCTACTGCGGGGGCCTGCGTGGAGCGATCACTTCGACCTGCCCGCCCCGCCCACCGATCCATTCCTCGAGCTCCGCGCCGGCCAACTGTCGGGAGGATGCGCCGCTGAAGAGCGTGATCGGCCCGAAGACGGTGCCCGTCAGGCCGCGCACCACCGTGGAGTCGTCGACCGTGACCTTGAAGGTGTTCTGGAACAGGACCGCGTCGGTCAGGTCCGCTCCCCTCATGTCGGCGCCGAAGAGCGAGGCCCCCATGATCCGCGTTCCTCTGAAGCTCGCTCCGGACGCGTCGGCCCCGTGCAGCGAGGCTTTGACCATGTCGGCACCGTCGAGTCGCGCCGACCGGAGCACGGCCCCGTCGAGGTTCGCCCTGACGAGGTCGGCTCCGGTCAGATCCGCACCGGTGAGATCCGCCGACTGCAGGTCGGCGCGGTAGAAACTCGCTCCGGCAAGCCGCACTCCCGCGAGGACCGCCTGGGTGAACCACGAGCCGGAGAAGTCTCCGCCCGACAGGTCGGCACCCCGGAAGTCGTGCTCGACACCGTTGAGGCTGTGGCCCTCCTCAGCAAGCCATTCCCGTACCCGACGTGTCGCTTCGGGGTCGGCCGGGAACGCGGTCGGCTTCCAGCTCCTACGGGGACCAGACGGCATGATCATTCAACTCTTCACTTGCTCAACGCTTCGCGGACGCTGCCCGCCGAGAACTTCCGATCGATCGAGAAGTCGTGCCAGGCCATCAGCACCACACAGGCCTTACTTCGGCGGGCGGCGCGGAGGGATCACTTGGACCTGCCCACCGCGCGCACCGATCCATGACTCGAGTTCTACGCCGGCCAGCTCCCGGGACGATTCGCCACTGAAGACGGTGATCGGCCCGAAAACGGTTCCGGTCAGCCCGCGCACCACCGTGGAGTCGTCGACTTTGATCTCGAAGAAGTTCTCGTAGAGGACAGCATCGGCCAGGTCCGCCCCCCTCATATCGGTGTCGAGCAGCGAAGCTCCGAGGATGCTCGTTCCGCGGAAGCTCGCCCCTGACGCGTCGACATCACACAGCGAAGCCCGGGGCATTTTGGCCCCGTCGAGCCGCGCCGACCGGAGCACGGCCCCGTCGAGGTTCGCCCTGGCTAGATCCGCACCGGTCAGATCGGCGCGGGTCAGATCCGCCGACTGCAGGTCGGCCCGGTAGAAGGAAGCTCCGACGAGTCGCACACCCGCGAGGACCGCGTCGGTGAACCACGCATCCGAGAAATCTCCGCCCGAGAGGTCGGCGCCCCGGAAGTCGCGCCCCATGCCATTGAGGTCGTATTCCTCCGAGGCGAGCCATTCCTGCAGTTGCCCTGTGGCCTCGGGGTCGGCCGGGAGCACAGCCGGCTTCCAGTTGTTACGGTCACCAGACGACACGTTCTCCCCCACAGCCTTCGACACGTCCGCCATCGCTGAGCCACCCGCGGTCACGACCGGCGCGGGCGGCTCAGCGGGGCGGTCACGCCCCGAGGAAGTCGCGGATTCCGGCCAGCGGGTCGCGACCGTGCTCCTCGGCGTACTCACGCCGTCGTGAGTCGACCTTGTCGGGATTCGACTGACAGCAGTAGTCCCAGAAGTCGACCAGCACCCGGAACGCGTCGTCGAGGGTGTACTCACCCTGGACGTGCTCGACGAAGTGGTTCTCCACCCTCACGCCCTGTGGGCCGATGGTGACGGTGTGCGCGTTTCCGCCCAGGTCCTCCGGTGCGAAGCCCGGGTCGGCCTTGGCCTCGGTCACGAGGTCGATCGCTTCCAGGATGGACAGCGGAGAGAGCTGGATATCGGACGTTACCCACTCTCCCAGGAACATCAGCTCGTCAGGCCCGGAGAAGTGCGGCACCCCGAACTGATTCTCAACGTAGTACTGAGTGCGGATCACTGCTCTGCTCTCCTTCTTGCCTACTTCTTCGGCAGGATCGGGTAAACGGTCTTCGCGTCACCCGTGATCGGGTCGAAATAGCCTTCGAAGGTGATGCCCTTCCAGTCTCCCTGCCACTTGTTGGTGACGGGGTTGACCACCCGGCCGTTCTCGAAGGCCTTCTCCATGGCGCGCCTGACCTGCTTCTCCGTCCAACCCGGAGGGAAGAAGGTCGACTTGTTCCGCTTCATCACCATCTCCCCGGTTCGCGGATCACGCATCCACACATTGCCCGTGGTCAGTCCCGTCTTGTGATCGATTTCGATGATCCTCGGGACCTTAACCATGTAGGGATTGAGATCACGGCCATCGGGCCGGAAATGGTATCCGGTCACCTTGGGGTTGCCATTGGGATCATACTTGAGCTCGCCCTTCATCACGTGATCGAAGGTGTGCTCGGGGATGCGGCCGCCCTTCGGCAGCGGGGGAAACTCCTCCACCTCCGGCGCATCCTGATGGGGGGTGGACCCGTCCTCGCCGTGACCCGACCCCGAACCCGAACCCGTGTCCGGCCGGCCCGCGGCCGGGTCCTCGGGCGAGTGGACGTCGCCCGCGGGGTCGTGCGGGTCGCCACCGTGACCGGAACCGGAACCGTGACCCGCCGGGTCGTGCGGACCGGTGCCGTGGCCACTGCCGCCGGACGGATCGTGACCGCCGTGCCCCGCACCGGAGCCGCCGGACTGGTGCCCTCCGGAGCCGCTGTCCCCGGCGTGGCCGGGCTGGTGGCCCCCGCCACCGGTCGTGCCGTGGCCGGCGCCCCCGGAACCCGTGCGCGGCGTGCTGTGCCCGGCATCGGACGACGGGCCGTGGTTTCCGGCATGGGCCGTCGGGCCGTGTGCCGTACCGCCGGGACCGTGGCCACCGCCGTGGGACGGCGCGTGGGCGGTCGGGGGTTCCCCGGTGCGCCCGCCCACGTGCGGCGTGCTGTGCGCACCGCCGCCACCGGTCGGGTGGCCCGTTCCGCTCTCCACGTGGCTGGGGCCGCCCGCGCCTTCGAGGACCCTCTCCTTCTCCTTGGCGGGAGCGGTCTCGCGCTCCTTGACGTTGGGCAGGTCGTCCTTGTGCGGCTCCCTGACGGGTTCGGTGTCGGGAACGACGTTGCCGTGCTCGTCCCTGATGACGCCGTCGTTGCCGATGACGCGCTTGCGGCCCGCGTGGTCGACGTACTCGCGGCCGGGGGGCGTCTTCTCGGTGGAGCCGGCGGGGGTCGAGGGCGAGTCCCCGGTGTGTCCGGGGGCCGGGGTCGCGTCGGTCGGGTGCGGGGAGGTGCCCGTGGGCATGTTCTTGGCCATGTCGTCCACGCCCGCCCGGCTGGCCTTGAGGCCCTCCATGAGGTCGCCGACCTTGAGCTTGGTGAGGCCCGCCGCCTTGCCGAGGTAGCTCATCGGATCGACGAGCGCGCCCGCCTTGCCCACCGCGGTCAGGACTTCCGCGCCCACGCCCAGCTTTCCGGCCTGGCCGGCCTTGCCGAGTTTGAGGAACGTGCCCGAGCCGAGGGTCACGATGTTGAACGCCACCGTCCCGAACGCCCGCGAGGGGTCCTTGTCCCACTCGTCCCAGGCGACCATCGACTTGCCGAAGTTGCGCAGGGCCGCCTTCTGGCGTTCGCGGTCACTGTGGTCGACCGGGCCGAACATCTTGTCCATCGCCCAGTCGTACGGGGTGATGAGGTACCCGCTGATACCGCCGAAGACGTCGCCGATGCCCGACCAGGTCTTCTTGAAGTTGTCCCAGTCGAAGATGTTGAGCATGCTGCCCAGGCCCTTGAGGGTGCCTCCGACACCATCGACGAAGAAACCTTTCAGCGCGCCGCCGACGTTGTCCTTCGTCCACTCCCACGCAGCCCGCAGGCCCGTGTACTCGCGCTCGTCGGCCGTCCCCCAGGGCGTCTCCTTCGCATCCTTGACGTCGCTTTCCTTGAAGCCGTACATGCCGGCCTTGTGCGAACCGTCGTCGACGACGAAGTGCGTGCCGCCCACCAACGCGGTGATCTTGTTGGCCGCATCGCGCTCGACGCCCTGGAACGCCACCCACGTCGTACCGACCTCGCGGACGAGACGCGCATTCTCGTCGATCTTGCCCTGGTCCTGCTGCCAGTCGTCATCGTCCTTGTTGTCCGCGACGAACTTCTCCGCGTCCACGCGGAGCTGCTTCATCTTGTCGACCAGCGGACGCGCGCTCGACGCGAACGTCGTCAACGCACCACTGACGGACTCCAGCTTCGTCGCGAACGCATCCGCCTTGTCCCGCACCGGAACCGTCGAGTTGAGCAACTGCTCCTGCTCGGGCGCATCGTAGACCGGATCCAACGCCTGAAAGGCGTTGTGCACGTCCCGGCCCGTGCCACGGATGCTGGAAGCGGTCGTCTTCAGCGAAGCAGCATGCTTCTCCAACGTCTCCAGATTGCCCGTGAAGGTCGGTATCTTCCCCAGGTCGATCACTTCTTGGGGCCCTTCATCTCTTCCGGAGTCGGCGCCTTGGAGTACTCCTCCTGCTTGTTCTTCGCCATCTCCAGGTCACCCTTGACGTACTCCTCGGTGGCCAGGCGCGCCCCGGTGATGGACTTCCCCGTCCGGACCGGAAGGAACTTCAGGTCGTTCTCCGTCCGTTGCTGGAACTCCTGCAACGCCTGCGCCACAGGGCCGAAAGCCCCGCCCTTGGGGACCTCGGTCCCACCCAGCACCATCGTGCCCGCCGACGTGGCGGCGCCCACCAGGCCGTCGCCGTACGACGTGAACTCTTCCTCGAACTTGCTGGCGGCCTCCGCGGTCTTGCTCAGGACCCCGCGCACGCCATCCGGCTTGATGTCCCAGTCGGACACGATGCTTCCCCGTTCCGTGAAAGGTCTTCCTGCCGGCAACCCGGCCCCCCGCCCCGGCGCCGCTCCCTGCTGTGGCACTCGCCCGAGACTCCGTCGACACGGACACCAGGATTGCGGGGATTTACCTGCCTGCGTCCGAGTTCATCTCTGCTTCTCCACATATGGACAACAAGAGCTTATGCAAGCCCCTCCGCCTGACCTGCAACAACCGTCCGCACGCCGCGCGTTGTTACGAATTCACGACAATCGGGCGCATGACCGGATGAACGGCGTGCCGTGCGGGGGCAGGGAGTGCGCCGAGTGCGCGGTGCCGGGCGGCGAGGCGCCGGGGGCACTCCCCGGCGTCGCCCTCGACGAACGGTGATCAGCCCGGGACCGCCACGGTCCGGTAGAGCCGGGCTGACCTTCCGTCACGCGGTGCGGTGTCCGGGTCCGGCCGGGCGGACCGGGAGGGCCTCGACGCTGTTGCCGATGAAGCTGCGCTGGCGCGGCAGTTCGGTCTCGGGGACGGCGAGGTCGAGGTCCGGGAACCGGGTGAACAGCCGCTCCAGGGCGATCACGGCCTCCAGTCGGGCCAGGGGGGCGCCCACGCAGTAGTGCGCGCCGTGCCCGAAGGACAGGTGGCGGGCGGCTCCGGGGCGGGTGACGTCGAAGCGGTCGGCGTCCGGGCCGTGGAAGGCCCCGTCGCGACCCGCCGCGGTGTAGCCGGCGAGGACGGGGGTGCCCCGCGGGACGACGTGTCCGCC
The DNA here is from genome assembly GCF_055564695.1 of Streptomyces sp. NPDC029014. Taxonomy (NCBI): domain Bacteria; kingdom Bacillati; phylum Actinomycetota; class Actinomycetes; order Kitasatosporales; family Streptomycetaceae; genus Streptomyces; species Streptomyces sp. NPDC029014. The sequence goes on along the minus strand of NZ_JBVHVT010000036.1, from coordinate 42,504 downwards.
GAGGTCCAGGTCGCGGGTGGGGTAGCGGAACGGGAACCAGCTGACCGGGCCGTCCCAGCGCAGGGTCTCGTCCACCACGTCCGACCAGCTCGCCCCGCCGTCCAGGACGATCGCGAGCTGGTCCCGGTGGGTGCACAGGGCGCGGACGGCGTTGCTGATCAGGTTGAGGGTGGTCTCGTGGCCGGCGACCAGCATCAGGCGCATGGTGCCGATGAGTTCGGGCTCGCTGAGCCGGTCGCCGTCGTCGTCGCGGGCGGCTATGAGGGCGCTGGTGAGGTCGTCGCCGGGGGCGGCCCGGCGGGCGGCCGCGATGGTGCCCATCAGTGCGACCAGCTCGCGTGCGGCGGCCAACTTCTCGGCGGGGCCGATCCCGGTGTCGATGATCACCGTGTAGGAGAGGTGGTGGAGCCGCTCGCGGTGCCCGGGGTCCACACCGAGGAGTTCGCAGATGACGCTCATCGGCAGCGGGAGCGCGAAGTGGCCGCGCAGGTCGGCGACGCCGTCCGGGTCGGCGTCGGCCGCCCGGGCGAGGTCGTCCAGCAGCCCGGCGGTCAGCTCCTCGATGCGCGGGCGCAGCCGCTCCACCTGGCGGGCGGTGAAGGCGTTGCCGACGAGGGAGCGCAGCCGGCGGTGGTCGGCTCCGTCGGCGGTGTGCATGCCCTGCGCGTTGGCGAAGACCCGTAGCGGCCAGTCCGGGGGGATGGTGCCGTCGTGCAGGGCGGGGCAGTGCCGGGAGTCCTTGGCCACGTCGGGGTGGGCGAGGAACTCCTTGAGCGCGTCGTGGCCGAGGACGACCGCGCCGGGCACCCCGCCGGGCAGGACCACGTCCGCGACGGGCCCCCGGCCGCGCAGTGAGGCGTTGAGGGCGTGCGGGCAGCCGCCGGCCGGGTCGACGGCGTACGGGGCCGCGGGCGCGGGCCCGGTCTCCGTCGCGGGCGTGGCGGTGCGGGCGGGTGTGTCGGGTGACAAGCGGGATCTCCTGTCGGTGGGGACGATTCCCGGCCAACAGTGCGCTGCGGAGGGCGGGTTGGACAAGAGCGGGTTACCGGCCCGTGACCGGCGGGACGGGCGGGGCGGCCCGGGCCGGCCGGGCCAGGTGCAGCCGGGTGTGGAACCAGCCCGCGGTCTCCTTCCCCGCCGGGTCCTCGCCGAGGGCGGTGACGGTCGCGACGGCGCGCCGCTGCTCCTCCGGGTCGGTGAAGCGGCGCTGCGGGCTGGTGCCGTCGGCCCGTTCGACGGTGAGCCCGTACGCCTCCAGGCAGCCGGCGACGGCCCGGAAGTCGTGGGTGCGCAGGACGAACGCTGCCACGGGCACCGGCCGGCCGACGGCGGTGAGCAGCCGGCCGAAGGTCCGCTCGGTGAGGAAGCTGGTGCCCCCGGTGACGGTGATCAGGCCGACGCGGGCGGCCGAGCGCCGCAGCCGCTCCCCCGGTTCGGCGGTCTCCAGGTCCACGGCGTGGCCCTCGTCGAGGACTCCGGCCGCGACCGCGTATTCCACGGCCGGCCGCGAGACGTCGATGCCGATGGCCGGGACGGCGTCGGGGCGGCGTCGGGCGGCGTAGAAGCGGCGGTCCCGGTCGATGAGCGCGGCGGTGTCGAGCCGGGCCGCCTCCGGCGCGGTGTAGTGCGCGTACAGCTCGTCCAGCGTCACGTCGTGGTTGACGAGGGCGGCGTTGATCCCGTACGAGCAGCACAGGTCGAGCAGTGCCGGCCGGTCGGGCCCGAGTTCGGCGGCGAGGGCGCGGAAGACCGGTTGGGCGTGGGCGGGGGTCTGGTACGCGTACGGTGCGAGGCGGGTGAAGTAGCCGCGCGGGTCGGGGAGCGTGTAGACCTCGTCGAAGCTGGTCATGCCGGTCGGGGGCATCGGGCGCGGTCTCCTCGGAGGTCGGGGCCGGGCGGCATAGGGTCGGGGGATGACGCAGACGCGGCGGACTCTCGAAGGCAAGGTCGCCCTGGTGGCGGGGGCGACGCGGGGTGCGGGCCGGGGCACCGCGGTCCAGTTGGGGGCGCAGGGCGCGACAGTGTACGTGAGCGGGCGCAGTACGCGCGGCCGCCGTTCGGAGTACGACCGGCCGGAGACCGTCGAGGAGACCGCGGAGCTGGTCACGGCGGCGGGCGGGCAGGGGATCGCGGTGTGCGCGGACCACCTGGTGGCGGAGGAGGTGGAGGCGCTGGTCGGGCGGATCGCCGCCGAGCAGGGCCGCCTCGACGTGCTGGTGAACGACATCTGGGGCGGGGAGCGGCTGTTCGAGTGGGACAGCACGGTGTGGGAGCACGACCTCGACAAGGGGCTGCGGCTGCTCCGGCTCGCCGTGGACACCCATGTGATCACCAGCCACTTCGCGCTTCCCCTGCTGTTGCGGGAGCCGGGCGGGCTGGTGGTGGAGATGACGGACGGCACGGCCGACTACAACACCGGCCACTACCGGGTGTCGTTCTTCTACGACCTCGCCAAGGCGGCCGTGCTGCGCATGGCGTTCTCACTCGGGCACGAGCTGGGGCCGCGCGGGGCGACGGCGGTGGCCCTGACACCGGGCTGGCTGCGCTCGGAGATGATGCTGGAGGCCCACGGGGTGACGGAGGCGAACTGGCGCGACGCGGTGGCGAGGTCCCCGCACTTCGCGATCTCCGAGACCCCGTCGTACGTCGGCCGGGCGGTGGCGGCGCTGGCCGCGGACCCGGAGGTGGCCCGCTGGAACGGGCGGTCGCTGTCCAGCGGGCAGCTGGCCCGGGAGTACGGCTTCACCGACCTCGACGGAAGCCGGCCGGACGCCTGGCGTTACCTGGTCGAGGTTCAGGACCCGGGCCGGCCGGCCGACACCACCGGCTACCGGTGAGCCGGGGGTTCGGGCAGCTCCAGTTCGCGGCCGGGGCCGAGCGGGGCGAAGAACCGGGCCACGTCCTCGTCGGTGACGTCGCGCAGGGCGGGCGGTGACCAGCGCGGGGTGCGGTCCTTGTCGACGACCTGGGCGCGAATGCCCTCCACCAGGTCGGGTGAGCGCAGGGCGTGGCAGGAGATCCGGTACTCCTGGGCGAGGACCCGCTCCAGGGTGCCCAGGCCGCGGGCCCTGCGGACGGCGGCGTGGGTGACCTTGAGCGCGGTCGGGGACTTGGTCAGGATCGTCTCGGCGGTCTCCTTGGCGGCGGGGTCGCCCTCGGCGAGCAGACGCTCGACGATCTCCTCGACGGTGTCGGCGGCGTAGCAGCGGTCGATCCAGTCCCGGCGGGCGGCCAGCTCGCCGGGGGCCGGGGCGGCGGTGTGGTGCACGAGCACCTCGTGGACGGGCGCGTCGGCGAGGGCGGCGGTGAGCTCGGGGAGCCGGGCGGCGGGGACGAAGTGGTCGGCGAGGCCGCACAGGATCGCGTCGGCGGGGCCCACGGCGGTGCCGGTGAGCGCGAGGTGGGTGCCGAGCAGGCCGGGGGCCCGGCCGAGGAGGTGGGTGCCGCCGATGTCGGGGACGAAGCCGATGCCGGTCTCGGGCATGGCGACGCGGGAGCGTTCGGTGACGACGCGGACACTGCCGTGCGCGGAGACGCCGACGCCGCCGCCCATCACGATGCCGTCCATGAGGGCCGCGTACGGCTTGGGGTAGTGGGCGATCAGGGCGTTGAGCCGGTACTCGTCGCGCCAGAAGGCGGCGGAGGCCGAGGTGCCGGCCCTGGCGTCGTCGTGGATGGCGCGGATGTCCCCGCCGGCGCACAGGCCGCGCTCGCCGGCCCCGCGGACGAGGACCTGGGCGACGGCCGGGTCCCGCTCCCAGGCGCGCAGGGTCTCCTCGATCCGCAGCACCATGGGGTGGGTGAGGGCGTTGAGGGCCCGGGGCCGGTTGAGGGTGATCACCCCCGTTCGCCCTTCGGTGTGGAACAGGACGGGGTCGTCTGCGGCGGTTTCGCTCTTCACGGCAGCCAGTATGTGTAGCGTGGGGTGCCGTGCGAAAGATCGTCCTGATGATGTCGGTCTCCCTCGACGGGTACGTCGAGGGTCCGGACCGGCAGATCGACTGGCACCTCGTCGACGACGAGCTGCACCGGCACTTCAACGAGGAGCTCCGCCGGGCGGGCGCCTTCCTCAGCGGGCGGGTCGTCCACCAGCTCATGGCCGACTACTGGCCGACGGCGGACGCCGATCCGGCGAACGCCGGGCCCGAGGCCGAGTTCGCGGCCATCTGGCGGGACAAGCCCAAGTACGTGTACTCGCGCACCCTCCGCCAGGAGGACCTCGCCTGGAACACCACCGTGGTACGGGACGTCGTCCCCGAGGAGGTGGCCGCGCTCAAGGCGGGCCCGGGCGGCGACCTGATGCTGGGCGGGGCCGACCTGGCCGCCTCGTTCCTGCGCCAGGACCTCGTGGACGCGTACCGGATCTACGTGCACCCGGTGCGGATCGGCCGCGGCAAGCCGCTGTTCGCGCCCGTGGACGGGCGGACGCCGCTCCGGCTGGAGGGGACCCGCACGTTCGGCAACGGGGTGGTCCGGCTGGCGTACGCCCGCTCCTAGCACCGGCGCGGACGGGCGGGCGGGACGGGGTCAGCTGCGGGGGCGGGCCCGGTGGGCCTGCCAGGCGGCGAGGGCCTCGGTGCGGGTGCCGTCCGGGTGGCCGGCGTGCCAGTCGCGCAGGAACCGGTTGAACTCGAACTGGGCCCCGACCTCCTGGGGCCCGGCGGCCTCCGTACGGGTGGCGTGCCAGTGGGCGACGGCGTCGCCGAGGGTGCGGCCGGCGCCCCCGGCGACGTAGTCGCGCATGAAGGCGTCGAAGTGGAAGGCGGGCCCGATCTCCCGGACGAAGAACTCCCGGAGCACCTGGCTGCACCGCTGGCCCTCGGGGATCACGCTGTCCCGGTCGACGGGCGCGGTGAGCTGGCGGCCGGTACGCCGCCGCGCCGGGGCGGGGGCCGGGGCCGGGAGGCCGTCGAGGGCGGCGGCCAGGCGGTCGGTCAGCGCGGCCTTGCCGCCGCCGGTGGACAGGCCCATGGTGCGCGCCAGGGAGGTCAGCTCGGCGAGGGTCCAGTACCAGCGCCGCAGTTCCGCTCCGGACAGTTCCGAATTCAGCGCGGGCCTGGATTCCTCGATATTCGTACTCACGTTCCCATTTTAGCCGCCGCACCGACCCACCGGCGACCAACCGCCGACGGGTCCGGACCACCCGAATGCCCCGAACCGCACCACCGGGCGGCCGAAGGGGGAGGTATTCCGGGCAACTTGCGGCCGATTAACGAAAATTGGCTGGCGCAGATCCCTGACGTGCCATCAAATGGCCGGAATTGTAGCCGTTTCAGCTGTGGCTATGCTCATGTCTTGAGTGGCCGAGGACTTTTATTGATCACTTATGGGCAGAGTGGGGCGGCCGAGAAACACCCCCCACAGGACCGCAGGACCGGAGACCCGATGGACAGCAACCTCGTCATCCAGACCCCCCGGGGTGGCAAGGCGTTCGACGAGAGCCAAGTGCCGCTCTACTACACCCGCAAGACCGCGGACATCCTCCACAAGTACGGACCCGGCCCCCGAGTGCACTTCCACATGGGCCTGTTCGGACCCGGCGCCACCCCCAACACCACCGTCACGCAGCGCGTGCTCAAGCGCCGCATCGTCGAGTCGCAGGAGGCGATCGTCGAGCACGCCGCCCGCGCGTGGGGCGCGTACGCCAACCCGCCCGGCCGGCTCCTCGACATCGGCTGCGGCGTCGGCGGCGGCTCCCTCTACTGGGCGCAGGAGCACGGCGCACACGTCACCGGCCTGACCGTGGCCGCCGACCACATACCCGTGATCCAGGACTTCGCCCGCCAGGCCGGGGTGGCCGACCGGATCACCCCGCTCCTCACCGACGTCCACGAGTACACCGGCGGCGACTTCGACGGTGCGTACGCCAACGAGAGCTCCGGGTACATGGACCGCGGGCGGCTCTTCCAGGTCGTCGCGTCCTGCCTGAAGCCCGGCGGCTGGTTCGGCATCCAGGAGCACTTCATCTGCCGGCCGGAGTGGACCGAGTTCATCGACGGCTACTACAAGACCCGCCTGGGCACGCTCACCGAGTACCTGCGCGCCGCCGAGGCGGCCGGCTTTGAACTGGAGCAGGACGAGGACGTGACCGACCGGGTGGCCGAGTTCTGGGTGCAGTCCATGGCCTGGAACACCGCCGAGCTGGACCGGGTGGAACTCCAGGGCGCCCGCTCCGCCTGGTCGCGCGAGCGGCTCCAGGAGTCCGCGATCACGCACGGCAAGCTGTTCCGCATCTGGCGCGACCACGCGCTGGAGACCCGGCTGCTGCTGTTCCGTCTGCGCGGAGGGAACTGATTCCGTGCCCGCCTCGTACGCCCAGGGCTCCGCGCCGTCCCGGATCGGCTGGCAGCTCCCGCCGTTCTACTGCCCGTTCGAACAGGGTCTGATCCACCCGAAGGTCGCGGAGCTGGAAGAGCGAGCCGTCAGCTGGATCGACGGGTACGGCCTGTACCCGGACGCCACGGAGCGCGCCTGGGGCCTCGCCAGCCACAGCGCCGACTTCACCGCCCGGCTCATCCCGTACGGCGACGTGGAGACGATGCTGCTGTTCACGCAGTGGAACTACTGGATCTTCTTCATGGACGACCTCCAGGACTCCGGCGACACCTCGTCCCGCACGGCTTCCGTGGCCGACCAGGGGGCCCGGCTGGTGCGGGCCGTCGAGGCGCCGGGATCCGCCCTGCTGCCGCCGGGTCCGTTCACCGCGGCACTGGAGGACCTGGTGGCCCGCGCCCACGAGATGCTCACCCCGGTCCAGCTGAACAGGGTCGCGGAAGGGATCCGGGACTGGGTGTTCGGCTCGGCCTGGCAGTCGGTGTACGTCGAGCGCGGCGTGATGCCGTCCCTGAACGAGTTCGCCGCGATGCGGACCTCGGTGAACGGCGGCCGTTTCACCCTGGCCTGGTGCGACGCGGCCAACGGGCTGGAACTCCCGCGGCGGACCCTGCACTCGGCACCGGTCCAGGCTCTGACCGACGCCGCCAGCTTCATCATCGGCTGCGACAACGACGTCTTCTCGTACAACAAGGACGACGACCAGGAGCCCTTGGAGGCGAACCTGATCAACGTCCTGGCCCAGGAACGCGGTCTCGCAACGGACCGGGCGCTGGAGGAGGCGGTGGCCTTCCGGGACCGCGTGGTCGGCCTGTTCGTCACCCTCCGCGACCAGGTGGCGCGGGGCGCGGACGCGGAGCTGCTGCGGTACCTGCGCTCCCTGGAGCACTGGATCGCCGGCGACATCGAATACCACAACCGGGCACCGCGTTACACGAGCCCCCGCAACCGCAACGCCCTGCCGGTCGAGGGGGCCTCGTACGACATCACCTACAGCTCGGCGCCCTCCGACCCGAGCACCGAGCCGCTGCCCGTCCCGGCCCTCGCCTGGTGGTGGCAGCAGCTCGACCGGTGACGGCTACGGTCCTTCACCGCCGCCCGATCAGCCGGGCCCACCACGGGGCCCGGCGCACCGGCTGCTCGGCCGCCCGGGGGACGGTCACCCGGACCGGTGCCGGTGCGGGTACGCGCGCCGGCACCGGAGTGGAGCCCGTGACCGAGCCACCGCGCCTGGAGAACTGGACCGGTAGTTCGACCAGGTGCCGCGACATCAGGGAGGCCTTCCAGCGCAGCTCCCCCTCGAACACCGCCAGCTCCAGGTCCGGCAGCCGGGCGAGCAGGGTGTCGATCCCGGTGTCCGCGATGGCACGGCCGATGTCCTGCCCCGGACACTCGTGCGGGCCGCCGCTGAAGGCCAGATGGGACCGGTTCCCGTGAACGGGCAGGGTGCGGTCCGGCCTGATCTCCGGGTCGACGTTCCCCGCGGCCAGGCCCAGCAGCAGCATGTCCCCGGCCCTGATCGGGGTACCGCCGAGCTCGGTGTCGCCGGTGGCCCAGCGTCCCAGGATGGTCATGAAGGGCGGGTCGTCCCAGAGGACCTGCTCCAGGGCGTCCGGCAGGGTCATGTGGCCGCCGGACAGGCTCGCCCGGAAGCGGCGGTCGGTCAGGATCACGCGCAGCGTGTTCGCGATCAGGTTGGCCGTCGACTCGAAGGCGGCGATCAGCACCAGGCGCAGGTGCTCGACGATCTCCTCGTCGGAGAGCTGCGTGTGATGCTCCAGCAGCCAGGAGGTGAAGTCCCGGCCGGGGACCACCCGCTTGCGGTCGACCAGTTGTTCGAGGGTCTCGGTGACGTACCGGTTGCTCGCGACGGCGGTCTCGGTGCCCTTGATCATGTCGCGGGCGGCCTCCACGAGGCGCGGACCGTAGCTGTCCGGCATGCCGACGAGCTGCGTCATCACCAGCATCGGCAGCGGTTCGGCGAAGTCCGAGACCAGGTCGGCCCGGCCCGTCTGTGCGAACCCGTCGATCAGCTGGTGGGCGAAGCGCGTCACGTAGCGGCGGATGCCGCGCCGGTCGAAGCGCTCCAGCGACTCGGTGACCGCGCCGCGCAGCCGCTCGTGCTCGGCCCCCTCGACGAGGTGGCAGACCGGCTGCCAGGCGGTCATCGGGGTCAGCGGGTGGTCCGGCGGGACGTTGCCCTCCTGCATGTCCCGCCAGCGGCGCGGATCGCGGGAGAAACGGGACGGGGTGCGGGCCACGTCGAGGTTCTCGCGGTGGCCGAGGACGAGCCAGGCGGGCAGGTCGCCCTGGACCAGTACGGGGGCTACGGGGCCGTACTGGGCGCGCAGCTTCTCGTACAGGGCCGACGGGTCGGCTTCCGCTTCGGGGCCGTAGAGCCGGTGGGCCGGGCAGCCCGGCGGCGGGGCTGCGGGATCGGACGGCGGGGGGGTGCTCACGAGGCCTCCGGGGTGACGGCGAGGGAGTGCAGGTAGCGCATGAGCGTCATCAGGACGTCACGGCTGGAGTCGCGCCGCCGGGCGTCGCAGAGGACGAGCGGTACGGACTCGGGCAGGTCGAGGGCGGCGCGCACGTCCTGCAGGGGGTGTTCGGGCGCGTCGGGGAAGGAGTTGACGGCGACGACGAACGGCACGCCGCGCTCCTCCAGCCGGCCGATCACGTCGAAGCTGACCTCCAGCCGGCGGGTGTCGACCAGGACGACCGCGCCGAGGGCGCCTTCGAACAGGCCCCGCCACAGGAACCAGAAGCGCTCCTGGCCGGGGGTGCCGAACAGGTAGAGCACCAGCTCCTCGTTGATGCTGATGCGGCCGAAGTCCATGGCCACGGTGGTGGAGGTCTTCCGCTCCACGCCGGCCGTGTCGTCGACGCCGACCCCGGCCTGGGTCATCGTTTCCTCGGTGGTCAGCGGCCGGATCTCGCTCACGGCGCCGACCAGGGTCGTCTTGCCGACCCCGAAACCGCCGACGATCACCACCTTGACCGCGGCGGCGGCCGTGGCCGGGAGCACCTCCTCGCGCCGCGGGCCGGCCCGGAGGTGCCCGTGGTGGGATGCCGCGGACGGCTCAGAGCTTTCGAAGTCCATCGATGACTGCCTCAATCAGTGCCAGGTCGGGGAGTTTGGCGGGGGCGACGGGCGGGCGGGACAGCACACGGCCGTCGTTGATCAGATCGCCGAGGAGCACGGTGACCACGCTCACCGGCAGGCCGAGGTATGCGGACACCTCGGCCACCGAGAGCGGCGACTGGCACAGCCGCATGATCGCCGTGTGCTCCGGCTGCATCCCGGGCTTGGGTCCCGACTTGGCGATGATCAGGGTGACCAGGTCCAGCGGGGCGGGCGTGTCCGCCCCGCTGCGCCCACCCGTGATCACGTACAGCCGCTCGGGAGTGCCCTCCTCCCAGTCCCGGCCCGGGTTGCTCACGCGGGCTGCCCGTCGCGCCGCGGCGGGCTGCTCAGGTGCTCTCCGATCCGGGCGACGAGGTCGCGCATCCGCTGGCCCATCAGGCCTGCGTCGACGCCCTCGTTCGCGAGGACGGCGAGGTAGGCGCCGGCGCCGGCCGCCATCAGGTAGAAGAACCCGCCGTCCATCTCGATGACGACGAGCCGCATCCGGCCGCTGCTGTGCGGCAGTTCGGTGGCGACGGCGCCGGCGAGGCTCTGCAGCCCGGCGCAGGCGGCGGCGAGCCGGTCGGCGGTGTCGGTCTCCGCGCCGTACTGCGCCATGCGCAGGCCGTCGGCGGACAGGACGATGACGTGCCGGGTCTGCGGAACGCTCTCGGCCAGGTCCTTGAGCATCCAGTCCATGTTGCTCTGCTGCTGGCTCACGGCTGTTCCCCCTTGCTCGCCGGGCTCGGCGAGGCGTCTGTGTTCTGACTTGCTGCGCCGCTGCGGCCGGCGACGGTCCTGCTGCTGCTCTCTCCGGTCAGGCCGCCCTGGAAGGCGGCCAGCCACATGCCGGGCTGTACCTCCGGTTCCGGCGCCGGTGCGGCCGCCGGGGCGGCTCCGGCCCGGGCCGCGGCGGCCGCCGCCGCCTCGATGACCGGGTCGGTGCCGGTGCCGCCGCCGGTGTGGGTGCCGGGCAGGTCGGGCCCGGCCGCCCGGGTCCGGCGGCGGCGCTGCGGGAGACCGGTGGCGGTGCGTTCCGTCACCACGGGTACCTCGTCGATCTCCAGCGGGTGCTGCGGGCCGGTGACCGGCCGCGTGTGCACGACGGGTTCGGCCTGCACGGCCGGCATGCCCGACGTGGCCGGCATGCCCCACGTGGCTGGCATGCCCATGGTGGCCGGCATGCCCGTCGTGGCGGGTGCGACGGCCGGGGCGGACACCAGCGGCAGGGCCGCCCGGGGGCCGGAGGAGGTGCCGATGCCGTGCGCGACGCCGGTCGCGGACGAGGCCGCGGTGATCAGGGCCTGCGGGATCACCAGGACGGCGCGCACGCCGCCGTACGCCGACGAGCGCAGCGAGACCTGGAAGTCGTACGCCTGCGACAGCCGGCCGACGACCGCGAGGCCGAGGCGGGGCGTCTCGCCGAGGTCGGTCAGGTCGATGCCCTGCTGCGCCTGGCGGAGCATGCGCTCGGCCCGCTTGCGGGCCTCCTCGCTCATGCTCACGCCGCCGTCCTCGATCTCGACGGCGATGCCCGAGTTCACGTCCACCGCGGTCAGGTGGACCTTGGTCTGCGGCGGCGAGTAGCGGGTGGCGTTGTCGAGGAGCTCGGCCAGCGCGTGGATGAGAGGTTCGACGGCCGGGCCGACGACGGCGACCTGGGAGACCGAGTGCAGCTCGACGCGCTGGTAGTCGATGATCCGCGACATGGCGCCGCGCAGCACGCTGTACAGCGGGACGGACTTGGACCACTGGCGGCCCGGGCGGGCACCGCCGAGGACGGCGATGGAGTCGGCGAGCCGGCCGATGAGCGCGGTGCCGTGGTCCAGGCGCAGCAGATCACCGAACACGTCGGGGCTGCGGCCGTGCCGGTCCTCCATCTCGCGGAGCTCCTGGGCCTGCTGGTGCACAATGGCCTGAACTCGACGGGCGATGTTGACGAAGGCGCGCTGCGCGGAGTCGCGCAGGTCCTCCTCGGCGACGACGGCGTCGAGCACCGAGCGGAGCACGGCCTGGTGGGCGGCCCTGAACTCGGGGCTCAGGCCGGGCCCGTGGGTACCGGGCTCCTCCAGGGAGGCGAGCACCTCCTCCGGGAACTCGCCCTTGCGCAGGCGTTCCACGACATCGGGCAGCAGCTCCTGTGCCAGCCGTACGGTCTCCACCTGCTGCCGGACGAGCGCCGCCTCCTGGGCGGCGGCCGCGGCCCGCAGAGCGGCCATGGCCTTGCCCCGGCGGGCCGCCTCACCGCAGGCGAGGGCGACCGCGACACAGGCGACGGCACCGACCCAGGCCACGGGAGTGCGGGCGGGTGCGGACACGAGCACCAGGGCGGCGACCGTGGCTGCGGCGGTCGCCAGGGCGGGGAGCGCCCATACGACGGGTGAGGTGGGCCCTGGACTTCCGGGCGACGATCCCACGCGAACCATCAGAACCCTCAAACGATCGAAAGCGAATGATCATATGACAACGGCCCGGAATCTTAGCGGCTTTGAACACGTCTCTTGACAGCAGGTCACGTTCCGGACACAGCAAGGGTGTTGGGGGCTCCAGTTCCGGCCGAATCCCAATTGTGAGCCGGTCGGATGGAGTTCGCACTCCCGTCCGGTTCACAGGACACCCAGTGCGGAACAAAACCTTCCCCCCAGGGACAATGACCCTCGACCGGGCAAGATCATCCCCAGTCCGGCAACCCATTCACGGACCGAACCACGGAAAATGGAACAGGAGCGCACGCGTTGAACCGTCAGGCGCGCGAACACGCCCAGAACTTCATGCACCAGGGCGAGCGGCTGATCGCCGCATGCGGCTACGAGCTCGGCCCCGGCGTACCGTCCCCGCCCGAGGGGCTGATCCCTCCGGCCGAACCCGCCGCGCTCGCCCAGCGCATCGAGGACCGCATACCGGGCCCGCTGCGCCGGCTGCTGGCCTCCCACGCGCTCGACCCCCGCCATTCCGGTCCGGCCGCCGCCGCGGCCGCCGTCGACCGGATGCCGCAGGCGGTGGACGACCTCGGCGCCCGCATGATGCACGGCACGAGCATGGAGGGCGGTTGGCAGAGCGCGGCCGGACGCTTCCTCATCAGCCGGGCCGGCGCCCGCGGTTCGGTCCAGGGCGTCCTCGCCGTGACCGACCGCCGCTGGCTCGCCCTGACCGACGTCTCGCCGCTGTGGCGGTCGACGCCCGTGATGAAGCCGTACTGGGAGGCCCCGCGGGCGGCGGTCTCCGCGCTGCGCGCCAACCCGAAGGGCATGCTCCAGAAGGGCCGCGTGGACATCGAGTTCACCGACGGCTCGTGGGTCGCGGTCCTGGCCACGCCGGCCGCCAGCGCGGCCTCCTTCGCGGCGGCCGCGGCGTACCACCGCTGACCGGCCGCAGGTCGTCTGCGGCACGGCTCCCTCAGCGCTCTGCGCGGTCCAGCTCCTCGTCGAGGGCCATGGCCGCCGTGATGAGCGCCAGGTGCGTGAACGCCTGCGGGAAGTTGCCCAGTTGTTCACCGGTCGGGCCGATCTCCTCGGCGAACAGCCCGACGTGGTTGGCGTACGTCAGCATCTTGTCGAAGGCGTAGCGGGCCATGTCGAGCCGCCCGGCCCGGGCGAGGGCGCCGACGTAGAGGAAGGTGCACAGCGAGAAGGTGCCCTCGTCGCCGGAGATCCCGTCCGGGGCCAGCTCGGGGTCGTAGCGGTGCACCAGGCTGTCGGAGACCAGGTCGGCCTCGATGGCGTCCAGGGTCGACAGCCACCGCCGGTCGCGCGGGGACAGGAATCCGACGACCGGCATCAGCAGCAGCGACGCGTCCAGTACGTCACCGTCGAGGTACTGGACGAACGCCTGCCGGGCGGCGCTGTACCCGCGGTCGATGACCTGCTGGAACACCGCGTCCCGCGCCGCGGTCCAGCCGGCGACGTCGGCCGGCCGGGCCAGCTGGCCGGCAAGCCGGATCCCCCGGTCGAAGGCCGTCCAGCACATCAGCCGGCTGTAGGTGAAGTCCCGGCGGCCGCCGCGGGTCTCCCAGATGCCCTCGTCGGGCCGGTCCCAGTGGTCGGCCAGCCAGTCGAGGAGAGCGCTGAGGTTCAGCCAGCCGTCGTACCCGGCCAGCTGGGTCAGGTCGGCGGCGTGGCTCAGGGCGTAGACGGCCTCCCCGTAGATGTCGAGCTGGAGCTGCCCGGCCGCGCCGTTGCCGACCCGCACCGGGAAGGACCCGCGGTACCCCTCGAAGTGGTCGAGGAGCTCCTCGGCGAGGTGCGGGTCCCCGTCCACCCGGTACATGATCTGCAGCGGTTCGCCGGTCACCGTGCGGCCGTGCTGCACCCGTGCGCCGAGCCAGCGCCGGAACGCCTCCGCCTCCTCCTCCAGGCCCAGGTCCACCAACGCCTTCACGGACAGGGAGGCGTCCCGCACCCAGGTGTAGCGGTAGTCCCAGTTCCGCTCCCCGCCCACCCGCTCCGGCAGCCCTGCGGTCACCGCGGCCACGGGTGCGCCCGTCGGGGCGTACGTCATCAGCTTCAGGGTGATCGCGGACCGGTTCACCATCTGCTGCCAGCGGCCCCGGTACCTGCTGCGCCGCACCCAGCGGTGCCAGTAGCCGTACGTGCTGAGGAACGCCCGGCGCACCCCCGCCGCGGTCGGTGGCTCGGGCACGCCCGCCGCCGGGTCGTGGCACACCGTCAGCACGGCGGTGGTGGTGTCGCCCGCCCGCAGGAGCGCCTCCCCCCGTACGCCCGCCCCGTCCGCGGTGAGCCGCAACGGGCTCCCGGTCTGCAGGAAGGCGGTCAGGTCCGGGGTGGTGAAGTGGGCGGTGTCCTCGGCCACGGCCAGGCCGTGCTCCTCGCGCCCGTAGTCGAAGGCGGGCCGGCAGTCGATCAGGAAGCGCACGGTGCCGCGGGTGACCCGCATGATCCGGATGATCCGGTGCCGGTCGGCGGGGGCCTCGGCCTCGCCCAGCGGCATGAAGTCGATGACCTCGCCGACCCCCTCCTCGGTCATGAACCGGGTGACGAGGACGGCCGTGTCCGCGAGGTAGAGCTGGCGGGTGACGGCGTCCGGGTCGTCGGCGGTGACGGCGAAGTAACCACCGCGGTCGTGGTCCAGGAGGGACGCGAAGAGGCTGGGCGAGTCGAAGCGCGGGGCGCAGAACCAGTCGACGACCCCGTCGGAGGAGACCAGCGCGGCCGTCCGCAGGTCTCCGATCAGGCCGTGGTCCCCGATCGGCGGATAGCGGCGCATACGAGTCCCTTCGCCGTCGCGGTCCCGTCCTCCCCTCCCCGCCCCCACGCTACGGCCGCGGGCGGCGCCGGGCACCTGCTGCCGGGGCCCCGTGGCGCGGGTCGGGCGGGGCGGCGCTCCGGCGCGGATTCCGCGGCGGGCCCCGTTCTCGGATACCGGCATGGAACGGGACCGGCCGCCCGCACGGGAGGTGCAGCTGCTCCGGGTGGGTGAGCAGGGCACACCGGCGGGGCCTTCCGTGACCGCCGGGGCGGGACCGGCCGGCACGCGTCCCGGACCGCTGCCCGCAGGGCACGTGAGCCGAGGCGGACGTACCGTGCGGGACGCGGGACGCGGGGAGCGGGTCCGGGGTGGTGGTCAGACGACGTTGTCCGGGGCGGGGGTGTCGTTGAGGAAGCCGCCGGACTGGTGGTGCCACAGGCGGGCGTAGGTGCCGTCCGAGGCGAGGAGTTCGTCGTGGGTGCCCTGTTCGACGATGCGGCCGCGGTCGAGGACGACGAGGCGGTCCATGCTGGCGACGGTGCTCAGCCGGTGGGCGACGACGAGCGCGGTCCGGCCGTCCATGAGCCGCCACAGCGCCTCCTGGACGAGGATCTCGCTCTCGGAGTCCAGGGCGCTGGTGGCCTCGTCGAGCAGCAGGATCGGTGCGTCGCGCAGGATCGCGCGGGCGAGCGCGACCCGCTGGCGCTGTCCGCCGGACAGTTTGACGCCGCGTTCGCCGACCATGGTGTCGAAGCCGTCGGGCAGGGCGTCGGCGAACTCGGTGACGTGTGCCGCCTCCGCGGCGCGGCGGATCTCGGCGTCCGTGGCGTCCGGCCGGGCGAACGCGATGTTGTCCCGCAGGGTGCGGTGGAACATCGCCGGGTCCTGCGGCACGTAGGCGATCCGGCTGCGCAGGTCGGCCTGGCTCAGCCGGCTGATGTCCTGGCCGCCGATCAGGATCCGGCCGGCCTCGATGTCCGTCATCCGCAGCAGTAACCGGGTCAGGGTGGTCTTGCCGCCGCCGGACCGGCCGACGAGGCCGATCCTCGCGCCGCTGGGCACGTCCAGGTCGAGGCCCTGGAAGAGGGGCTCGGCTCCCCCGTGCGCGAAGGTCACCCGCTCGAAGCGCACGTCGGCGCAGGCCCGGAGCCGCAGCGGCTCCGGCGACTCCGGGTCGAGCACCGCCGGCGGTGTCAGCAGCAGTTCGGTGAACTGTGCGGCCTCCGTCATCGAGCGCTCCAGACGGCGGTAGATCTGGTTGAAGTCGAACATGATGCGGGTGGCGCTGGAGTAGTAGGCGAAGGCGACGATGACCGCCTCGACCCCGTGCTCCCCCGCGCCGAGCGCGACGGCGACGAGCAGGCCGAACGCGTTGGTCAGTACGGACATGGGCGCGACCACCGTGTCGATGCGCAGGTTGCCGAAGTCCCAGGAGCGGAGCGCGAGCCGCCGGGACTCCGCCACCCGGGACCGGTGCTCGGCGGCCTCGCGCTCCTCGGCGGCGAACGCCCGGACGGTGTCCATGTTCATCAGGCTGTCGGCGACGTGCCCCGACACCCGGGCGATGGCCTCCTCGCGCTGGTCGACGAGGGCCTGGCGGCGGCGGATCAGCGGCGCCACGCCCAGGGCCGTCACGGCGATCATCACCAGGAGGCCCACGACGAGCAGCGGTTCGTAGAACCACAGCACCACGGAGGCGAAGGCCAGCGGTACGAGGCTGCCCAGGACCGAGAAGGTGAGGGTGTCGACGAACTCCTCGAAGCGGGAGGCGAAGCTGAGGACCCGTTTGGTCAGCGATCCGGCGAAGTTGTCGTGGAAGAACGCTGCGTCCTTGGCGAACAGCTCGTCCATCCCGATCACGTACAGGTGCTCGATGCCGAGGGCGTCGAGGCGGTTGAGGCAGTGCAGGCCGATGCGCCACAGGGCCTCGGCGAGCAGCAGGACGCCGCCGAAGCCGAGGACGTAGGGCAGCATCGCGCCGATGCCGATGCCGTTGACGTCGTCGCCCGCGGCCATCCGGCCGACGAGCTTGGCGACGATCAGCGGCGCGATGTAGTTGATGCCGATGTTGCCGAGGGCCGGGAGCAGCATCGCCGGCGCCGTCAGACGGCGGAGCCGGGCGAGCTCCTTGGAGTAGTAGCGGAGTGCGAGGAGCACCGAGCCCCTGCGCGGTGGATTTTCTGGCGTTCGAGACGATTCAGACGATCCCATCGCAACCCTGTGCTGTTGGACCGGCAGGACAGGATCCGCAGTGTCCCGCAGGGCCGCGCGTGCCGTCCAAGCGTTTTTTCCGGCCGTCAGTGGTGCGCGTGGACGACGGCGTGGCCCTTGCCGCGGCCGATCATCCACTTGTTGACCGGGGTGGTGACGAGGAACGCGACGACGAAGCCGCCCAGCAGTGCGCCCCAGAACAGCCCCTCGTCCAGGTGGGCGTCCATCGCGCCCGGTACGAGGAGGACGATGCCGTTGTCGACGAGCTCCATCACGGCGATCGAGACCGTGTCGGCGGCCAGCGCCACCTTGATCGCGGCCTTGAGGTCCAGGCCCGCCCGGCGGACCGCGAACAGGGTGAACGAGTAGCCGAAGACGAACGCGAGGGCGATCGCCAGGACCATGGTCGCGACGTTGCCCCAGAGCAGGGCGGTGCCGATGGCCATGCCGAGGATCTCGCCGATGGCGCAGCCGGTGAGGCAGTGCAGGGTCGCCTTGGCGGCCGTCCCCCACGAGGCGCCGCCGCCACCGCCGCGGCCTTCCCCGTGGTCCGAGTGGCCCGCGTGGCCGGTGTGGCCCGCGCGGTCGGTGTGGCCCGCCCCGCCCGCGTCGCGGCGGGCGTCGTGCTGGTGTGCGGCGGAGTGGTGCTGGTGTGCGCTGTCGCCCATGACCCTCGTCCCCATGTCCGTCCGGTGCAGGGCCCGTGCCCTGCTCCCCACACCGCAAACCATATACCCCCCAGGGGTATTCCGAGGTATTCCGAGGAGGTCCCAGGGGGGTGGTGCGGCGATCGGGGATCCCGCCCGTCACCCTTCCGGCGGGCCGCCGAGGCGCCGGACGGCGACCCCGTACGCGGCCAGCGCCTCCGGGAGCCGGGCCAGGGCGGGCAGCCGCTCGATGTGGTGGACCCCGGCGGGCAGGGCGCCGGTGAGCAGCTCCCGGGTGACGTGCGCCGCGACCAGTCCGGTGACGCGGCCCTGCGCCCGCCCGGTGAGCGCGTAGGCCGCGTGCAGGTCGCCGCGTCGGGCGTCGACCCGTACGGCGAAACCGTCCCCGCCCGCGTGGACCCGACGGAAGACGGCGGTGAGGGCCCGTCGCACCGCCGGTCGGCGGGCGGCCCCGCGCAGCGCGAAGAGCGTGGAGGTCAGCGGTCTCGAGTCCAGGCAGAGGCGGGTCGTCACGCGCGCGGCTCCGAGCGTGCGCGGCAGCGTGTACTGGTCGGAGAAGGGGAAGGGGTACGCGGTGCGCGGGCCGTACCCGGGCAGCTCCGCCCGCAGCGGGTGGGCCGTGGCGGGTGCGGCCAGGTGCTCGACCGTCCAGCGGACCGCATCGGCGCCGTGCCGCTCGCCGGCGCCCAGCAGCACGGTCAGGTCGATGCGCTCCGCGCCGCCGACGGCCTCGTGCGCCCGGAGGGCGAGGAGGTTGGTCAGTCCAGGGGCGACGCCGACGCTGAGCACGGCCGTGGCCCCGCGGTCGACGGCCGCCCCGTCCAGCTCGGCGACGCCGTCGAGGAGCCGCCGGGTGGCGCCGACGTCGACCAGGTGGACACCGCGGCCGAGGCAGGCCCGGGCGACACCGGCATCGGGCGGTTCCACGCACAGCACGACCGCCGCCACGTCGCCGAGGTCGTCGAGCGTCCGCCCGAACCCGGCCGGATCGGTCACGTCGACGCGGACGCCGCCGAGCCGCAGTGCTCTCGCCTCGTCGCGGCCGCCTACGACGACCCGCCCGGGGAACCAGTCGCCGAGCGCGCCCGCCGCCGTCGCGCCCACGGCGCCGTAGCCGCCGACCACCAGGACGCGACCCGATTTCGCTGTAGTCATACTCCAGTGAATTACACTGTAGTCTCACTACAGTCAAAGTTCCCGGGACCCGAGGAGAACCGGTGACCGCACCCCTGACCCGCGCGGAGAAGGCCCGCCGCACCCGGCAGCGGATGCGCGACGCCGCCGCCCGGCTGTTCGCCGAGAAGGGCTGGACCGGGACGACGGTCGAGGACATCGCCCGCGCCGCGGAGGTCGGCGTGCAGACCGTGTACTTCACGTTCGGCAACAAGCGGGCGCTGCTGAAGGAACTCCTGGACACCGCCGTCGCCGGTGACGCGGATCCGGTCGCCACCCTCGACCGCCCCTGGGCCCGCGAGGTCCTCGACGAACCCGACCCCGCAGCCCAGCTCGCCCTCCAGGCCGCCGGCGCCCGGCGCATCCTGGAGCGGGCCGCGCCCGTCCTGGAGGTCGTCCGGGGCGCCGCGACCGCCGATCCGGAGCTCGCCGAGCTGTGGCGGCTCAACCACGAGCAACGCCACGCCGTCCAACTCCGCTTCGCCGAGGCGCTGTACGAGAAGGCCGGCGGGTCCCTGCGGCCCGGCCACGACCGTGCGGCCGCGGCCGACATCGCGGTGACCGTGCTCGGCCCGGAAACCTACGACCTGCTCGTCACCCGGCGCGGCTGGAGCCCGGCCCGCTGGGAGGAGTGGGCGGCGGACGCCCTCGTACGCCAGCTCCTGCCCTGACCCCGCCCGCCTTCCGTACGCGGCCCCCGCCCGGCCGCTACCGTGGCGGGATGGAACAGCGGATCAGCCTGATCACCCTGGGCGTATCGGACCTCGCCCGCTCCAAGCGCTTCTACACGGCGCTCGGTTGGCGCGGCACCGAGGTCGAGGAGACGGTCTTCCACCAGGCGGGCGGCCTGGCCCTGGTGCTCTGGGACCGCGCCAGGCTGGCCGCCGACTGCGGTCTGCGCGACGCCCCGCCGGCGGCCGGCTTCGGCGGCATCGCACTGGCCCACAACGTGCGTACGGACGCCGAGGTCGACGCGGTCCTCGACGCCGCCGCGGGCGCCGGGGGAACCGTCACCCGGCCCGCCGCGGTCAACGCGATCGGCTTCTACTCGGGCGTCTTCACCGACCCCGACGGGCATGCCTGGGAAATCGCGCACAACCCCGGGTTCACCCTCGCCGAGGACGGCTCCCTGGTCCTCCCGGACTTCGGCGGCTGACGGCGCCGACCCGGCGCCAACCCCTGCGCGCCCGCCGGGAGTTCCGATTCGGCGGGTTTGCCCGGCTCGTTCCTGTGTCGACCCTTCGGGCTTCCTTAAGGGAACCTGAAGAACCCCTCCAGGTGGGTTTTTCCGCTGGTCACCGCCCTAGGCTCGGACGGAGTTCCACTTCCCCTGCTTAGTGAGGTGTCACCGGCATGAGCCGCAGCCGAACCACCGGAACCCCGTCCCGCGCCGAGGCCCGGCGGAGGAAGACGGTGCGCACCCGCATCGTCCTGTCTGTCACCGCGGCGGCCGCGGCGGTGGCGGTCGGGGTCGCGGTGGCCGACTCCGACGGTGACGGCCGCGTCGACCAGCGGGCCGGTGGCCCCACCGGCAAGGCGTCCGCGGCGGGTGCCGGCGACGGGTCGACCACCGCAGCCCCGACCCCCGGCGCCCCCACCACCGAGGCCTCGGCCTCGGCCAGTCCGAGCCCGTCCGGGACGCCCGGCGCCAGCGCCTCGGCATCCGCTTCCGCCTCGGCCCCCGCGGGCGAGGAGGAGGGCACGGCGGCCAAGTCGGCGTCGAACAAGGGCGACAAGCCGGCGGGCAAGCCGGCCACGGGCGGCGGATCCGGTGGATCCGGCGGCTCGGGCTCGGGCGGGTCCGGCGGATCCGGGGGCTCCGGAAGCTCCGGCGGCACCGTGAACGCCGACGCCGAGTCCGCGGTCCTCGCCCTGGTCAACAAGGAGCGCTCGGCGGCCGGATGCGGCCCGCTGAGCACGAACTCCAAGCTGAGCGCCGCCGCACGTGCGTACAGCGACACGATGGCCCGAGCCGGCGTCATGTCGCACACCGGACCGGACGGCTCCACCATGACCAGCCGGGTCGAGGCCGCCGGCTACAAGTGGTCCAACCTGGGCGAGAACATAGCCCGCGGCCAGGCCGACGCCGACGCGGTCATGAAGGCGTGGATGAACAGCCCCGGCCACCGGGCGAACATACTCAACTGCGCCTTCAAGGAGATCGGCATAGGCGTCCACAAGGGCGACGGCGGCCCGTGGTGGACCCAGGACTTCGGCGCCTCCAGGTAACGGAGCCCCACCCCCTCCCGCCCGACCCTCATCCCCCCACGTCCCCCGTACCGCCACCCCCCGCAACCCCACCGTCACGTCCCCCCGACCCGTCCGCGGGTCCGGGGGACGTCGGCGTCGGGCGGCGCCGCGGGGCCCCGAGCGCCCCCCGGTCGTCGGGGCGCTTCGGGGGGAGCCGGTGTCGGGCAGGCCGGGGCGTCGGCCACTATGGGGCCGTGCCCCGACTTCCGCGTTACCTGCTCATATGGCTGTCGTGCACGGCCGCCAGCGTGACTGCCGTGCTCCTCACGGTCCAGTTCGTGGTCGGCACGACCCGGCATACGCCCCCGGTCGCGCGGTCCGCTCCGACGGTCATCGAGACCCCGCCGGCCTGGCAGGCGGGCCAGGAGCCCTCGCCCGGCTCGCCCTCCCCCAGCACGTCCGCGAGCCCCTCGCCCTCGGCGACGCAGCGGCCCTCCCCCTCCGCCACGAGCGCCACCCCCGCCAAGGCCGCGTCCGGAACGCCCCGTGCCACCGCGCCGAAGCCCGACGTCGACTGCGAGGACGGCGGAGCGGGCCTGCACACGGTGCCCGCGCAGGGCGGCAAGGTCACCGTGCGGTACGGCAGCCGGGGCGTGTGCCTGATCTCCGCGATCCCGGGCCGCGGCTTCAAGACCAGCACCGCGCAGACCGCGGACGACACCCTCACGGTCACCTTCAGCAGTGACGACCACCGGTCGGTCGTCACCGCGACGATCGTCCCGGGGCCGAGGGCCAGCGTCCGGGAGACGTCCTTCTGATCCCGTCCGTTCCGCTCGCCCGCACGTCCGTCCGGGCCCCCTTTCTGCCCCTTTCCGGGGCTCCGGCGAAGCGGAAGGTGAGCTGTTCCTTAGGGCAATCTGAAGATCGTGCCGAGAGGGTTCCGCAGGCCCCGAGCGGTCCTATGCTCGCGTCAGCCGAGCGGCCCTCGGCGCCGGGACGCGACTCCCGGCGGACCGTGCGGGCCGCCGTTCCACCGTGCGGGGGGCGTCGCGCCCGTCCCGCTGTCCGAACCGTGCCTTGGGGTGTCTTCGCCATGAGTTCCCGCATGCTCCGACCCGTCCGCGCCGACCGCCGTACGACACCGTCCCGCCCCGCCGCCGCCCTGGGCAAGCGCCTGCCGCTGGCCGCCGCGGCCGTGGTCGCGGCGGGCCTGACCGCCGCCTGCGGGCCGTCCTCCCAGCCCGTCGGATCGGCGGCGCCGAAAGCGGCCCGCCAGTCCGCGGAGGCCCTCCCCTCCGCCCCGGAGTCCGCCGGAGCCTCGGTCGGGGCCTCCCCGTCCGCCTCCGCATCGCCGTCCGCCTCCGCCTCCGCGTCGGCCACGCCGACGCAGGGCGGCGCCGGGTCCGCCGCCCCCGCCCGTACGTCCGCCAAGCCGGCGGCCCGTACGTCGGCGGCGGCCGCGCCGGCCTCGGTGCCCGGTCCCGGCTACGACAGTGCGGCCGACGCCCAGAAGCAGATCGACGCGGCGCTGCGCGCGGCCAAGGCCGACGGGCGGATGGTGCTGCTCGACTTCGGCGCGAACTGGTGCGGCAACTGCAAGGCCGCCGACAAGGTGTTCGCCCAGACGCCGACCGCGGCGATCCTCGGGGCCTCGTACCACATGGTCAAGGTGGACATCGGTGGCAACAGCTCCGCCAACTCGGCGCTCCTGCGCAAGTACAGCCCCGGGGGCGGCACCTACAAGATGCCCGTCCTGGTGGTCGTCTCCCCGTCCGGCACGGTGCGCACCGACACCCACGCCACGGGCAACCCGTCCCTGACCGCGGACGGCCTCAACGCCTTCCTCCGCCAGTGGGCGTCGTGAGACGAGCGGTACGGGCCGGGGCGGCCGGTCTCGCCGTCGCGGCCGGCTGCGTCCTCGTCGGCCTCGCGACGGACGGTGCGGACGGCCGGGGCGGCGCGGCCGGTGGGGCCGATGGGGCCGATGGGGCCGACGCGCAGGCGGGTACGGTCCGGACCGCGGCCCGGGCGGCGGTCGTCGAGCCCGCCGCCCGGCAGGACGCGCCCGTGCTCTCCGGCGAGGACCTGGACGGGAACCCGGTCGGACTCGCCGAGCTGCGGGGCCAGGTCGTCGTCCTCAACGTCTGGGGCTCCTGGTGCGGCCCCTGCCGGGCGGAGGCCGACGACCTGGAGCTGCTCAGCCGGCAGACCCGGGCCGACGGGGTCCGGTTCCTCGGGATCAACATCCGGGACCCGGACCGGGCCGCGGCCCGGTCCTTCGTACGGGACCACGACGTGACCTTCCCCAGCCTCCACGACCCCGCGGGCGAACTCCTCCTCCGCTTCCCGCCCGCGCTGCTCAACCCGCAGGCCATCCCCTCGACCCTGGTGATCGACCGGCGCGGGCGCATCGCCGCCGGGATCGGGGGCGCCGTCACCGGCGAGCAGCTGCGGCCCCTGCTCGCGCGCCTGGCGGGGGAGCCGTCATGACTCCCCTCGCGCAACCGGTCCTCGCCGTCGCGGACGCCCCCTCCCTCGTCAGTGGGACCCTGCTCGTCGCCGCCCCGGTGGCGCTCGTCGCGGGGCTCGTCTCCTTCCTCTCCCCCTGCGTCCTGCCCCTCGTCCCGGGCTACCTCAGCTACGTGACCAGCCTGTCGGTCGCCGACCTCGCCGACCCGCGCAGCGGGCACCGCAGCCGCATGGTGGGCGGGGCGCTGCTGTTCGTCCTCGGCTTCACCGCGGTCCTGGTGTCCGGGGGCGCCCTGTTCGGCTACGCCGGGCGCAGCCTGCTGGCCCACCAGGAGGCGGTCACCCAGGTGCTCGGCGTCTTCACCGTGCTCATGGGGTTGTCCTTCATGGGCTTCCTGCCCGGCCTCACCCAGCGGGAGCTGCGCAGCCACCGTCGTCCCGCGCTGGGGCTCGCGGGAGCCCCGCTGCTGGGCGCGGTGTTCGCGGTCGGCTGGACGCCGTGCATCGGCCCGACGCTGGCCGCCGTCCAGGCGCTCGCCTGGACCGAGGCGAGCGCGGCCCGCGGGGCGCTGCTGATGGCCGCGTACTGTCTGGGGCTGGGCCTGCCGTTCGTCGCGGCCGCGCTGGCCTTCCGCCGGGCGCTGCGCGCTTTCGGCCTGGTCAAGCGGCACTACCCGTGGGTCCTGCGGACCGGCGGGAGCATGCTCGTACTCGTCGGCGCGCTGCTCGCCACCGGCGTGTGGAACGACCTGGTGTACGTGCTCCAGTTGTGGAGCGCGGACTTCAGCCCGGCCCTGTAGGGCGGCGCTCCGCCCCCGCGCCGCCTCCGCCCCGCCGCGCGACCGCGGGCCGTGTACCGAACCGATCCCGTATCACCCGACAAACCTGACCCACCTGACACAGAGGCACACATGAACGTTTCCCCGCAGGTCGGACGTGCCCGGCAGGCCCGTATCGCGGCCGCCCTCCTGTCCCTGGGGGCCCTCACGGCGTGCGGCGGCCAGCCGGCGGCGGACACCGGAGCCGCCGCCGCACCGGCAGCACCCGCCACCGCACCCGCGTCCGCGTCCCCTTCGGCGTCCGGGCCCAGGACGAGTTTCAGCGAGAAGGGGGTCACCGTCACCCTCTCGGTGTCCGACTGGCAGGCCTCGAAGGGCACCCTCACCGCGGTCTTCGCCCCCGAGGAGAAGGGCTTCCACCTCTACAGCACCGACCTGCCGACCGACGGCATCGAGGGGGTGGGCCGGCCCACGGCGGTGTCCGTCACCGGCGCCCTCAAGGCGGAGGGCAAGCTGACGGCGGCCGCGAAGGTACGGTCCATCACCGTGCCCGGCGTCGGCGCCCCGGTCCCGGTCTACCCGGACGGTCCGGTCACCACCACCCTGCCCGTCCGCGCCGACGCGAACGGGGAGGCGACGGTACTGCTCGGCTACGCGAGCTGCAGCGAGCGCGAGGGCTGCACCATCCCGGTCTCCGACCGCCCCGTCCGCCTGCGCGTCACCGCCGACGGACCGGTGTTCGATGCCCGCTAGGGTGCACGAGACCACGGTCGGCCGAGCCCCTAAGGTGTCCCCATGCCCAGCGTCCTGGTCGTGGAAGACGACCCCAGCATCCGCCAGTCACTGATCGAGGTCCTGGCGGAGCACGGGTTCGCCGTGCGCAGCGCGGCCGACGGGTTCGGCGCCCTGCGCGAGGTCACCCAGACGCCCGTCGACGCGGTGGTCCTCGACCTCGGACTGCCCGATCTGGACGGCGGGGACGCCCTGCGCATGATCCGGGGCATCTCCTCCGTGCCCGTGCTGGTGGCCACCGCCCGCGACGACGAGCGGGAGATCATCAGCCTCCTCAACGCGGGCGCCGACGACTACCTCGTCAAGCCGTTCTCCGGGGGCCAGCTCATCGCCCGTCTGTCCGCCGTCCTGCGGCGCACCGGCCAGGTGCCCGCCGGCGGTCCCACGGCGGCGGGTGCGCCGGTGGCGGCAGCGGCGGCGGAACCGCTGCGCGCCACCACCGTGGGCGAACTGACGGTGGACCCTGGCGCGCGCACCGCGTACCTGGCCGGCCGGGAGCTCCGCCTGACCCGCCGCGAGTTCGACCTGCTGGCGTTCCTCGCCCACCACACCGGCCAGGTCGTCTCCAAGCGCCGGCTGTTGACCGAGGTGTGGCGCGAGCCGTACGTGGACGACCAGACCGTCGACGTGCACCTGTCGTCCCTGCGCCGCAAGCTCGGCGAGCGCGCGGCGGCCCCGCGCTACCTGCTGACCGTCCGCGGCGTGGGCATCAAGCTGGTGGCTCCGCGGTGAGACGCTCACTGGCCGGAGTGGCGCTCGCCGTGACCTCCATGGTCGCGCTGTCCTTCCTCATTCCGCTGGCCGCCCTGGTGATGTCGCTCGTGAAGGAGCAGGGCGTCACCGCGGCCGAACAGCGCGCCGCGGCCCTGGCACCCGTCCTCACGCTGACCACGGACCCGGCCGCCCTGCGGGAGTCCGCGGCCAGCCTCGACGCGGCCGAGCACCTGGTCGTCCACCTGCCGGACTCCGGGCCGCTCGGCAGCTCCAAGGCCCCCGCGGCCCTGCTCGAACGGGCGCAGAAGGGACGCGAGTCCATCTCGCGGGAGATCCCGGGCGGCTGGATCTGCCTGCAGCCGGTGGTGCTCCCGGGCGACCGGGTCGCCGTCATCGAGAACTTCGTCCCCGAGGAGGAGCTGACCCGCGGGGTGATGGAGTCCTGGGCGGTCATGTGCTTCCTCGCCGTGGGGCTGATCGCGGGTTCGGTGCTGGTCGCCGACCGCCTCGGCGCCAAGGTCGTCCGGTCCTCGAAGCGGCTCGCGCAGGCCTCGCACGCCCTCGGCCAGGGCGATCTGGAGACCCGCGTCGATCCCATGGGCCCGAAGGAACTGCGGGACGCGGGCGTCGCCTTCAACGCGATGGCCCACCGGATGACCGAACTGCTCGCCGTCGAACGCGAACTGGTCGCCGACCTGTCCCACCGGCTGCGCACCCCGCTGACCGCCCTGCACCTGGCGTCGGAGCGGATGGCCGGCACACCGGAGTCGGCCAGGGTCGAGGCGGCCGTCGGCGAACTGGAGACGGAGCTCCAGGCCATCATCGCCGCGGCGCGCACCCCGCTCGCGGTGGGCCCCATGGGCCAGGGCATGCTCGGCACGGAAACCCCCACGGCGAGCGGGGTGCGCTCCGCGGGCACGCCGGAGGGGGCCGGACCGCGCTGCGAGGTGGCCGACGTGGTCCGCCGCCGGACCGCGTTCTGGGCGGTCCTGGCCGAACAGCAGGACCGGTCCTGCTCCGTCGACCTCACTCCGGAGCCCACGGCCGTCGGCCTCTCGGACGACGACATCGCCGCCGTGGTGGACGCGCTGATCGGCAACATCTTCCGCCACACCGCCCCCGGTACCCCGTTCGGCGTGCACGTCGTACGCACGGCGCAGGCCGTGGAACTGGTCCTGGAGGACGGCGGGCCGGGTATCCCCGAGCCGGAGCGGGCGCTCTCCCGCGGGAGCAGCACCGGTTCCACCGGGCTGGGCCTCGACATCGCGCAGCGGGCCGCGACCGCCACGGGCGGGTCGATGCGCATCGGCCGGAGCCCCCTGGGCGGGGCGCACATCACCGTGACCTTCGCGCTGGCCGCGCCGGCCCTGTCCGGGCGCAGGTCCCGCATCTCCCGCCGCCGGCCGGCCCGGCTGCGCACGCGGTAGCCGGGCCGGGACACGGGCCCGCGGCCGGTGACCGGCCCGGGCCGGGGCCGGGGGCGGTGCGCCGCGGGCTCAGTCGACGAGGACGCCCGGGTTCAGGATCCCCCGCGGGTCGAGGGCGCCCTTCGCGGCGCGCAGGGCCAGGGCGAAGGCATCCGGGCGCTGGCGGTCGTAGTGGGGGCGGTGGTCCCGGCCGACGGCGTGGTGGTGGGTCACCGTGGCCCGGTGGCGGTGCAGGACCTCGCTCGCGACGGCCTTCAGCTCGTCCCAGACGGCGGCCTCGTCTCCGGGCCGCCCGGCGGCGAGGACGGTGAAGTAGGGCGCCGCGCCGTCGGGGTAGACGTGGGTCAGCCGGCAGTTGACGGTCGCGGGGTGGCCGGTGGCCCTGAGGGCGGCCGCGCCGACCTCGGAGCGGACCGCTTCGATCAGGCCGGGGATCCGGTCCCAGGTGGCCGCGGTCTCGAAGGTCTCCGCGACGGCGCCCATCCGGGCCAGCCCGTCGCGCAGGTACGGCATCCGCAGGAAGGCCGCCCGCCAGGCGCTGACGGCGGCGTCGGCCCCGATGGCCGGTCCGGCCCCGGCGGCTGCTCCGGCCCCGGCGGCCGGGACCGCTTCGTGCCGTCCGCCGTGGGCGCGGGCCAGGTCGAGGGCCCGGTCGAGCCGGGCGGCGACCGGCGCGTCGGCGGATTCGAAGCCCAGCACGAGCACGGCGGACCCGTCCTGCGCGGCGCCGGCGAGCCCGGCCTCACCGGCGTCCAGCAGGCGGCAGTTGGCGGGGGCCAGGTCGGACTGTGCGACGGCCTGCACCGCGCGGAGCGCGTCGTGGAAGTCGGTGAAGGCCACCGAGGCCGACGCCTTGTGGACGGGACGCCGCTGGAGGCGGACCCAGGCCTCGGTGATGACGCCGAGCGCCCCTTCCGAGCCGAGGAACAACCGGTCGGGCGAGGGCCCCGCGCCGGAGGCCGGCAGCCGCCACGAGGTGCTCGTTCCGGCCGGGGTGACGACGTTCATGGACTGGACGAAGTCGTCGATGTGGGTGCGGCCGGTCGCGTAGTGGCCGCCGGCGCGGGTGGCGAGCCAGCCGCCGAGGGTGGAGAACTCGAAGCTCTGCGGGAAGTGGCGCAGCGTCAGCCCGTGGGGCCGCAGCTGGTCCTCCAGGCTCGGGCCGAGCGCGCCGGCCTGGATCCGGGCGGCCCGGCCGGCGACGTCCACCTCCAGGACGCGGCCCATGGCGGTCAGGTCGAGGGACAGCACGGCGCGGTGGGCGTCGCCCCGGTACTCGACGCCGCCGGTCACGGACGAGCCCCCGCCGTACGGGACGACCGCGACCCCCAGCTCCCCGGCCCAGTCCAGCAGGTCGGCCACCTCCCGGTCGTCCGTGGGGCGGGCGACGAGGTCCGGTGTCCGTCCGGGGCGTCCGCGCAGGGCGCGTACGACGTCGCGGTAGGCCTTCCCCATGGCGTGCGCGGCGCGGTCCGCGGGGTCGGCGGTGACCAGGTGGGCGAGGCTCTGCGGTGCCTCCACGGCCGGGCTGCCGATGCCGAGGTCGCGCACGCGCGGGACGGGCAGGGGGCGGGCGAGCGTGCCGGGGAGCAGGGCGCCCATGGCGACGCATTCGGCGTCGCCGGGGTGGGCGTCGGCCAACCCCCACCCCCACCAGGAGCGGGTACGGGACGCCGGCCGTGCGGCGGCGGTGGGGGCGACGGTCGTGGTGGTGGTGCCCGTGGTGCCGTCCATGGGATGTGCTCCAAGGAGTCGTCGGAGGAGACGGAGTGAATTTACCGAGCGGTAAATTACTTACTGATAATATGGGGGTATGGCAACCCCTTCCTCAAAGGCCGGCACCAAGGGCGTCCCGCGGGAGCAGCGCCGGCAGCAGATCCTGGCCGCCGCCACGGAGGAGTTCGGCACCAGCGGCTACGCGGGGGCCTCGCTCGCCGCGATCGCGGCGCGGGTCGGCGTCACCAAGACGCTGCTGCACCAGTACTTCGGCACCAAGGAGGAGCTGTACACCGCCTGCCTGGTCCCCGTCGGGGACCGGCTCCTGGGCGCCGTCCGGGCGGCGATGGAGCCGGGCGGGGCGGGAGCCGGGGCCGTACCGCCCACGCCGCTGCGCGTCCTGCACGGCGTCTTCACCGCCCTGGAGGGGCGGCGGGAGGCCTGGTTCGTCCTCTACGACCCCTCCCTGCCCGCGGACGGCGAGGCCGTCCGCCGTGCGGCGGAGTACCGCGCGCCGATCGACCGGCTCGCCGCCGAGGGCACCGCCGACGTGCTGCGCGCGGCCGGATCCACCGACCCGCTGGACGCCGACGCGCTCAAGTACGTCTGGCGGGACCTGGTCTCCACCCTCGTCCGCTGGTGGGTGAAGCACCCCGAGCAGTCCCCGGAGGCCATGACCCAGCGCTGCGCCCGGCTCTTCGCGGCCGCCGCAGCCCTCACCGCAGGTTCAAGTGGCGTTCATCCAGGGCTCGTCGGGGATACCTAACCTCCCCCTGTCCACCCCCCGACCGGAAGGGAACCCGGTGTCCATCACCGTCTCCGTCCGCCGCGCGGCCCTCCCCGCCGCAGTCCTGGCCGCACTGCTCGTCCCCGCCGCGCCCGCGCAGGCGGCGGGCGCCTCCGTCACCGCGACCGTGGAGACCGCGCCCGTCTCGCACAGCGGGGACGCCGCCGACGACCCCGCGATCTGGGTCCACCCGACCGACCCAGCCAAGTCTGTGGTCGTCGCCACCGACAAGAAGGGCGCGCTGGAGGTCTACGACATGACCGGCGCGCGGATCCAGCGGATCAGCGGCGACTACGGCAACAACGTCGACCTGCGCGGCAACATCGTCGTCTCGGCGGACGACGAGGCCGCCGGCGGCAACGGCGCCATGCACGTCTACCGCATCGACCCGGGCACCCGGAAGCTGACCCGGCTGAAGGACGTCCCCACCGAGGTCACCGCGCACGGCATCTGCCTGTACTCCTCGCCGGTCTCGGGCAAGCTGTACGCCTTCCCCAACTCCACCTCCGGCCGCGTCGAGCAGTGGGAGCTGGCCGTTAGCGGGAACTCCGTGACCGCGACCTCGGTCCGCCTGTGGGACGCGGGCTCCGCCGTCGAGGGCTGCTACGCCGACGACACCACCGGCAAGCTCTACCTCGGCGAGGAGGACGTCGGCGTCTGGATCTACGGCGCCGAGCCCACCGCCGGAACCGGCCGCAGCAAGCTCGACTCCACCGGCTCGGGCGGACACATCACCGCGGACACCGAGGGCATCACCGCCGCCGGGAACCGGATCTTCGTCTCCTCCCAGGGCAGCAACGACTTCACGGTCTACGACCGCACCAGCCACGCCTACCTGGGCCGGTTCTCCGTCGCGAACGGCACCGCCGCCGACGACTGCGAGGACACCGACGGCATCGACGCCACCGCCGCCGACCTCGGACCGGCCTTCCCGCAGGGCGTCTTCGTCTGCCAGGACGGCTCCAACGGCTCCCCCGGCACGAGCGGCAACCAGAACTTCAAGTTCGTCCCGCTCCAGCGCATCACGGCGAACTTCCGCTGACGGTCCGGTGCGCCGGCACCCGCGCCGGCGCACCGACCCCGTGCCGCCCGCCTCACACCGGTTCGGGCTGCCGCTCCCGTCGCGGTTCCGGCAGCCGCACCTCTCCCGTCCCCTGCTCCCCCCGCCTGCCGGTGCGTACGTAGCCGTAGGCCACCGAGGCCATCGCGAGCAGGACCAGGGGCCCGAACACCCACGGGTGTGCGGCCATCTCCTGCGACAGGTAGCGGTAGGCCACCAGGAGCCCGACGAACACGGCCGAGCCGTAGCAGACCAGCTGGATCCCCGCCCGGTCCCAGCCGCGGTCGAGCGAGCGCATCGCCGCGTCGATCGTGAGCGTGAACACCACGCCGGCGACGATGTCCGCGCCGTAGTGGTAGCCGAAGCCCAGGGTCGCACCGAGCGTGGTGACCAGCCAGAACGTGCCCAGGTAGCGCAGGGCCCGCGGGCCCCTGCGGGAATGCAGGAAGATCGCGGTGGCCCACGCCGTGTGCAGGCTGGGCATGCAGTTGCGCGGGGTGACCCCGTCGAAGGGCATCGGCTGCGGGGTACCGACCGGCGACGGCGTGTTCGGCCACAGGTCGGCCAGCGCCCAGTGGCCCCCGTCGGCGCCGTAGGCGAAGATCGGGCCGACCACCGGGAAGACCATGTAGATGCCCGGCCCGAGCAGCCCGATCACCAGGAAGGTGCGCACCAGGTGGTGGCCGGGGAAGCGGCGTTCGACCGCCACGTTGCGCAGCTGGTAGAGGGCGACGATGACGGCGGCCACCGCGAGTTGGACGTAGACCCAGTCCAGGACGTGGGCGCCGACCGTGCCGGTGGCCTCGACGATCCGGCCCGCCACCCATGACGGGTTGCCCAGGGCGTGATCGGCGGTCGCCACGTACTGGTCGAGCACCATCGGGCGGGTCTTCGACGTGATCAGCAGCCAGGTGTAGCCGGTCTTGCGGCCGGCCACGAGCAGCAGGGCCAGCCCCACGCCCTGGAGCAGCAGGACGCGCTCCCGCCCGGTGCGGCGCGTCACGGCGATCACGGCACAGGCCAGGGTCACCCACAGCGCTCCGTTGCCGTACATCATCTCGGCGCCGACGGCCCACCGTACGAGCCAGAAGACCAGGTCGACGGCGATCGCGGCGCCGACCGCGAGGAACCGCTGCCGCCAGGTGAGCACCACCAGCATCAACATCATGCTGGCGTACAGCACCGTGCCCGATGCGGGGGCGAAGATCACCTCGCGCGCCTGGGCGGTGATCGGCCCCGGCTCGCCGTAGCCGCGCGCAGCGATCTCCAGGGCGATGAGGAAGCCGAGGGCCACCGTGCCCACCGCGGCCCACAGCACGACCCGCGGCCGGCGCCGTGCAGCGGAGTCGCTTCCCCCGTCCGTTCGCGAGAGCACTCGCGGTTCCGCAGATATCAATTCTTCAGCCGATGTTCATGACTCAACTTGGTCAGCGTTGACTCGAACATGCTAGCGGAGGGGGTAGGAGCGGACCCGAGGATGGCGGACCGTCCCGGAATGCACGAAAGGCCGTCCCCTCACGGATGAGAGAACGGCCTTCGACTTACGACTCCGAAAAGTCGGGACGACAGGATTTGAACCTGCGACCCCTTGACCCCCAGTCAAGTGCGCTACCAAGCTGCGCCACGTCCCGATGTGCTCCGGCGGGGCTTCCCACTTGGGGTTTTGCCGTCCCGGCGGCACATGCAGAACATTACCCCACGTTGAGGGGTGCGTATGCACGGGTATCCGTCGCGGGGCAGGATGACCGCATGGACGGACGGGATCGGGACGCCGCCGGGCGGGCGCGGAGCGCGCGGCCGCGGGACGGACTGGGGCGGCCGCTGCCCTACGGGGAGGCCGGCGTGCCGCGCCAGCCCGAGGGGGTGGTGCGGACGCCGGCGGAAACGGTCGGGGAGGCGCAGCGACTGCTGGACGCCGGGATGCCGTTCCACGCGCACGAGGTGTTCGAGGACGCCTGGAAGTCCGGGCCCGCCCCGCAGGCGCCGCTGTGGCGGGGTCTCGCGCAGCTGGCGGTCGGCCTGACCCATGCCGCCCGCGGGAACGCCGTGGGCGGGGCCCGGCTGCTGCGGCGCGGGGCCGCGGCCCTGGATCCCGCCCCGGTGCCGGAGGCGTACGGGATCGACGTGCCGGGGCTGGTGGCCTGGGCGCGGGAGTTGGCCCGGCGGGTCGAGGCCGGGGAGCCCGTCGACGCCGCGACCGAGGCACCGCGCCTGCTCGCGGACGACCCCGGCGCGCCGGATGCCCCCGATGCCCCTCATGTCCCTGGTGCGCCGGACGTCCCCGGTATTCCCGGGCGTCCTGGGGGTTAGGCCTCCCCGGCAGGCTGGAGGAGGTCCCAGCGGTTGCCGTACAGGTCCTCGAAGACCGCGACCGAGCCGTACGGTTCGTGGCGCGGCTCCTCCATGAAGCGGACGCCCTCCTTGGTCATGCGGGCGTGGTCGCGCGCGAAGTCGTCGGTGTGGAGGAAGAAGCCGACGCGGCCACCGGTCTGGTCGCCGACCCGGGCCTGCTGGGCCCCGTCCTTGGCGCGGGCCAGCAGCAGCGCGGCTTCGGTGGCGCCCTGCGGGCGGACCACGACCCAGCGGGACCCGTCGGGGCGCGCGGTGTCCTCGACGAGCGTGAAGCCGAGCGCGCGGGTGTAGAAGTCGATGGCCTCGTCGTAGTCGCGGACCAGGAGAGCGGTGAGGGCGATGTGTGCGGACATGGCTCCTATTGTGCGGAGGGCGTGGCCAGGACGACCTCCAGGGTCCGGGGGCCGTGCACGCCCTCCACCCGGTCGAGCTCGATGTCGCTGGTGGCGGACGGGCCGGAGATCCAGGTCAGCGGGCGCGCCGGGTCGAGGCGCCCGAGCGCCTCGGGGACGGAGTCCACCAGCTGTTCGGGGACGCGGACCACGCAGACGTGGTGGTCGGGGACGAGGGTGATGCGCCGCCGGCCCTGGTCGGGACCGCCGTCCAGGACGATCGTCCCGGTCTCGGCGATCGCGAGGGCGCAGCCGGTCACCACGCTGTCCACGGCGTCCAGTTCGTACGGGGTGGTCCGCGCGAGGTCGGGAACGCGCTGCTGCCGGGCCGCGGCGAGCCAGTGCGGGGGCAGGCCCGGCGGGACGAGGACCGTCCGTGCGCCCCGGTCGTCCAGGAGCGCCGCCAGCAGGGCCGGCAGGGCGGCTTCCTCCGCGCGGTGGACCAGGGCCCGGTACTCGGTGAGGTTCGCGGCGAGCAGGTCGGCGCTCTCGGCGCGGCTGCGGTCGGCGTGGACGCGCAGGTAGTCCCGCGGGACGGGGTCCTCGGTCGGGCGGGTCCGGTCCGGGCCGCCCGACCGGCCGGGGTCCGCGGCGATCGCCCGGCGGATGCGGCCCAGGATGCGGTCCCTGCTGGTCATGCCCGGCCCCCTCGGTCCCGGCCCCCTCGGTCCCGGCCGCCCGGGGCGCGGTCGCCGCGTTCCCGGGCCCACCAGTCGCGGAAGGGCTCGGGCGGCGGCTGCGGCAGCTCGCGGCTGTCGGTCCAGGCCCGCCCCGGCCCCGGGAGCCGGCGCGGCCGGATGCGCCGGGCCCGGGCCAGCAGGCGTTCCCCGGCGCGCAGCGCGCCCGGGCGGTCCAGGAGGAGTCGGGCCGCGCGCATGGCGGCCCGCTCGGCGGTGTGGCCGTGTGCGGGCCGGAGCCGCACGCGGACGCCCCCGCGGGTCACCGGGCCGCCCTGGACCACCCGTTCGCGCAGGTGGACGAGGATCTCCGGGATGTCGATGGCGACGGGGCACACCTCGTAGCAGGCCCCGCACAGGGTGGAGGCGTAGGGCAGCGAGGCGTCGATCGCGCTGCCGGTGCCCCGCAGTTGGGGGCTGAGGACGGCCCCGATGGGGCCGGGGTAGACGGAGCCGTAGGCGTGGCCGCCGGCGCGTTCGTAGACGGGGCAGACGTTCAGGCAGGCCGAGCAGCGGATGCAGCGCAGGGCCTGGCGGCCCACCTCGTCGGCGAGGGCGTCGGTGCGGCCGTTGTCGAGGAGGACCAGGTGGAAGGCGGAGGGGCCGTCGCCGTCCGTGGTGCCGGTCCACATGGTGGTGTACGGGTTCATGCGCTCGGCGGTGGAGGAGCGCGGCAGCGTCTGGAGGAAGACCTCCAGGTCGCGGAAGGTCGGCACGACCTTCTCGATGCCCACCACCGAGATCAGGGTGTCGGGGAGGGTCAGGCACATCCGGCCGTTGCCCTCGGACTCCAGGACGACCATGGTGCCGGTCTCGGCGACCATGAAGTTGGCGCCGGAGACGGCGACCCCGGCGCGCAGGAACTTCTCGCGCAGGTGGCGGCGGGCGGCCTCGGCGAGTTCGCGCGGGTCGTCGCCGAGGCCCTCGGGGGCGGGGCGGCCCCAGCGGCCCATCTCCCGGGCGAACAGCTCGCGGATCTCGGCGCGGTTGCGGTGGATGGCGGGGACCAGGATGTGGGAGGGGCGGTCCCGGCCGAGCTGCACGATGAGCTCGGCGAGGTCGGTCTCGTAGGCGGCGATCCCGGCGGCCTCCAGGGCCTCGTTGAGGCCGATCTCCTGGGTGGCCATCGACTTCACCTTGACCACCTCCCGTTCGCCGGTGGCGAGGACCAGGTCGGTGACGATCCGGTTGGCCTCGGCCGCGTCCGCCGCCCAGTGGACGGTGCCGCCCGCGGCCGTGACGGACTCCTCCAGCTGGAGGAGGTAGTGGTCGAGGTGGCGCAGCGTGTGGTCCTTGATCGCCTTGCCGGCGGCGCGGAGCCGCTCCCAGTCGGCGAGTTCGGCGACGGCGCGGGCCCGCTTGCCGCGGATGGTGTGCGTGGCGTGCCGCAGGTTCGCGCGCAGCACCTCGTCCCGGACGGCCTCGCGCGCGGCAGCGGGGAAGGGCGGGAAGGGTGGGAAGGCCGGCATGCCGACGAACGTGCCCGTCATACGAGGGGGTCCTCCTCCGTCGAGGCCAGGATCTCGGCGAGGTGCAGGGTGCGCAGCGCGGTGCCGCGGCGGCGCAGGAGGCCGTCGAGGTGGGCCAGGCAGGAGTTGTCGCCGCCGCAGAGCACCTGCGCGCCGGTGGCCGCCGCGGCGGCGACCTTGTCGGCGCCCATGGCCGCGGACACGTCGGGGTTCTTCACGGCGAAGGTGCCGCCGAAGCCGCAGCACTCCTCGGCGCCGGGCAGTTCGACCAGTTCCAGGCCCTTGACGGCGGCGAGCAGCCGGCGCGGTCGGTCCCCCAGCCCGAGGCCGCGCAGGCCGTGGCAGGAGGGGTGGTAGGTGACGGTGTGCGGGAAGTAGGCGCCGACGTCGGTCACGCCGAGCACGTCGACGAGGAACTCGGTGAGCTCGTACACGCGCGGGGCGAGGTCCTCGGCGAGCCGGGTCGTCCCGGGGCCGCGGCCCTCCCGCTCCGCGAGGCGGCCGATGCGCGGGTAGTGGGTGCGGATCATCGCGGCGCAGGAGCCGGAGGGGGTGACGACGTAGCGGTGGCCGGCGAAGGCTTCGGCGGTGCGCCGCAGCAGGGGTTCGCTCTCGCGCCGGTAGCCGGTGTTGTACGGGGGCTGGCCGCAGCAGCTCTGGGCCGCGGGGAAGTCCACCTCGACGCCGAGCCGCTCCAGCAGGCGCACGACGGCGGTCCCGGTGCGGGGGTACAGCGCGTCGTTGACGCAGGTGACGAACAGGGCGGCGCGCACGGAAGGCAGAATAGCCGCGTGAAGAAGTTCTCAGTGATCGGCATAGGCGCGGGCGACCCGGACCACCTGACCCTGCAGGCGGTCAGGGCGATCGGCGCGGCGGACGCGTTCCTCATCCTGGAGAAGGGTGAGGAGAAGGCGGACCTGACGGGGCTGCGGCGCGAGATGCTCGCCGCGCACGCCCGCCCCGGGCACCGGATCGTGGAGGGCCGGGACCCGGACCGGGACCGGACCCCGGCCGCGTACGCGCCGACGGTCGACGGTTGGCGCAGCGCGCGGGCGGAGATCTTCGAGCGGTTCGTCGCCGAGGACCTCGCGGACGGTGAGACCGGCGCGTTCCTGGTGTGGGGCGACCCCTCGCTGTACGACTCCACCCTCGCGATCCTCGACGAGGTGCTGGAGCGGGGCCGGGTGGCCTTCGAGCACGAGGTGGTGCCCGGCGTCAGCAGCATCTCCGCGCTGCTGGCCCGGCACCGCACCACCCTGAACCGGGTGGGGCGGCCGGTCCAGATCACCACCGGGCGGCGGCTGGCCGAGGGCTGGCCCGCCGACGCGGACGACGTGGTGGTGATGCTGGACGCGCGGCACGCCTTCACGGCCCACCTGGACCAGGACCTGTACATCTACTGGGGTGCGT
Organism: Streptomyces sp. NPDC029014; assembly: GCF_055564695.1. Lineage (NCBI taxonomy): Bacteria > Bacillati > Actinomycetota > Actinomycetes > Kitasatosporales > Streptomycetaceae > Streptomyces > Streptomyces sp. NPDC029014. The sequence goes on along the minus strand of NZ_JBVHVT010000036.1, from coordinate 5,553 downwards.
ACGTCGGCACGCCGGACGAGATCCTGGTGCAGGGCAAGCTGGCGGAGGTCTCCGGCCGGATCGAGGAGCTGCGGACCGAGGCCCGCGCCCGCAAGGGCTGGATCATGGACACGTACCTGCTCAGGCGCGGCTGAGGCCGGTCACTTCAGGAGGGGGGGCAGGACGGCGGCGAGGCGTTCGTAGTCCTCGGGGCGGTTGTACAGCTGACCGCACACGCGGATGCCGCCGCCGCCCGGCCACGGCCAGATCAGCACCCGGATGCCCTGCTCGGCCGCGATCCGCTCGCGCAGGGCGCGGGCCTCGTCCGGGGTGCCCGCCAGCCCGGCCGGCAGCCGCAACGAGCGCATCGCCAGGCCCTCGGTGTACGGCAGCGGGGTGATCCCGGGCAGTGCGGCGAGGAGCTCCGCGCCGTAGCCGGCGAGCGCGGCGTTGTGGGCCCGGGCCTTGGCGGGGTCGAGCCGCTGCAGGAGGTCCAGGCCCTCGGGGGCGGCGAGCCAGCCGGTGTAGTCGGCGGTGGCCCGGTTCTCGACGGAGCGGGGGAAGCCCTGCGGGTCCTCCCAGGAGGGGACCAGTGCGCGGATCCGGCTGCGGTGGGCGGGGGCGACGGCGAGGACGGCGCTGCCGGAGGGGGCGTAGCCCCACTTGTGCAGGTTGCCGAACCAGAAGTCGGCGCCGACGGCGAGCGGGTCGGCGAGCATGCCGGGGGCGTGGGCGCCGTCGACGACGGTGGTGATCCCGCGCGCGGCGAGGTCGGCGAGCAGCCGGGGCGTGGCGAGGACCCGGGCGGTGGGCGAGCTGATGTGGTCGAGGACGGCCACCTTCGTCCGGGGGGTGAGGGCGGCGAGGACGGTCTCGCGGACGGCGTCCTCGTCGGGCAGGGTCGGGTCCAGGGCCACGGTGGTGACGGGGGCCCGGCGGGCGGCGGCCGCGGTGACGGTGCCGTAGCCGTGGTCGGTGACCAGGATCTCGTCGCCGTCGGCGAGTGGGACGGCGGCGAGGGCGAGGTTGGCGCCCTCGGTGGCGTTGGAGATGAACGCGATGCCGTCGGGGTCGGCCGCCAGGTGGGCGGCGACCCGGGTGCGGGCGGCGGCGATCCGGTCGGGGGCGCCGATGAAGAAGGCGTCGGGGTCGGCGTGCGCCTCGTCGCGCAGTGCGGCCTGGGCCTCCTGGACCGGGACGGGGACGGCGCCGAACGAACCGTGGTTGAGGTGGGCGATGCCCGGGTCCAGTCGGAACAGCCCGGGCCCGCCGGGGAACACGGACGGGGCGGCGTGCGGTGCGTCGCTGGTCGGCTGGGTCACGGATCCTCCGCGGAGTGGACGGTGCGGTCGTCTCCGGATCATCGGCGGCTGCGGGGCGGGCCGGAAGGGCCAATCGCGCCAGGGTGGCCCACCGCGCGGGGCCGCGGCCGCTGGTGACGGGTCAGCTGCGGCCGCTGGTGACGGCGTGGTACTGGAGGTCCTGGACCTTGACCGTGCGCTGCACGGGCACGGGCAGCTCGGCCCGGGCGCCCGTCTTCCCGCCGCGGACGACGGCCGCCGCGCTGGTGCCGGTCCGTAGCGGCAGCAGCGCGGAGTGAAGCCCGGCCGGGGCCTCGTACGTGCCCGTGGCCGGTCCCGTCCGGGTGCGGACGGTCGCCGGTGCCGTCAGGAAGCTGAGCACCTCCACCGTGTCGCGGGCCGCGGCGCTGCCCTTGCGCAGGGACATCACCAGGGACTGGTTGCCGGCGGGGTCGGCGGCGGCGAACTGGGTGCGGGCCGTGACGTACAGGGTGTCGCGGACGATCTCCGGCCAGCTGCCCGTCTTGAACCGGGTCAGGTAGTAGGAGGTCAGGTCGAGGTAGGCGTGGCCGTTGTGCACGGAGGGGGCGAACTGGGTGCCCTCGGAGTAGTCGTTCCAGGTGGTCAGCTGGACCCAGTCGGCCCCGTCCTCGATGGCGCGGGTCCATGTGGTGCGCAGGGTGGCGGTGTTGCCGGCCTCGTCGTATACGCCCTGGTTGGGGCGGGCGTCCTGGACGGAGACGGGCTGCATCCACACCTTGCCCAGGTCGTGCGCCCGCCGCACGTCGCGGGCGGCGCCCTCCTGGCCGACGTAGCTGCGCGAGCCCCACTCGGAGAAGCCGTGGCTGATCGGCGCGAACCGCTCGTGGTGGGAGTCGAAGTCGAGGAAGGTCGGGACGAGCGCGGTGCGGATGCCGTGCCGGGACTTCAGCAGGTCGATGAAGCGGCTCCACCAGGCCGGGTCCTTCGCCTCCGCCTTGAAGGGGGAGACGACGAGGCGGCCGTCGCCGAGGCGGTGGGCGGCGGGGGCCTTGCCGAGGGCGGCGACGGCGTCGGCGAGGACGGCCGGGTCGTCGGTCGTCAGCGAGGTCATGTCCGGCATCAGCATGATCTTGAAGCCGGGGTCGACCGAACGGGCCGCCTCCATCAGGAGGTTGGCCCGGTCCCAGTGCTGCCCGCTGAGGGAGAGCAGGTCGAGGGTGAACCCGTCGAGGCCGGCGGTGCGGGCGGTGCGCACCTCCTGGCGGAGGTTGGCGAGCTCCCAGTCGCCGCTCTTCGGCTTGACGGGCAGGGGCCGGTCGCGCAGCAGGCCGCCGTACCGCTCGTGCTTGCCCTTCTCTCCGTCGGGGTTCAGGTAGTTGCGGGTGTAGTAGTCCTGGTCGGCCCGGACGTTGTCGAGGGAGAGCGGGTACGGCGTGAAGTAGTGGGCGAACACCGGCTTGCGGCCCGGGCCCGCCGCGGCGCGCAGGGCGGCCGGCTCGGGCATGTCGAACGGGAGGGCGCCGGCGGGCCGGTGGTCGCCGGTATCACCGGAGTCCGGGACCGGGGCCGGGGCCTTGCCCTTGCCGGGGCCGTCCTGGCCCGCGCCGGGGGCGGGGGCGGGGCCGTCCCGACCGCCCGCGCCGGAGCCGCCGGAGACGCCGGGGGCGGCGGTCCGGGGCTCGCCGGTGCGCGGGGCGGCGGTGTCCTGTCCGGCCCCGGCGGTGAAGGGGTCGAGGGCCAGGCCGGCCGCGAAGACGCCGAGGAGCAGGAAGCCGGACAGCAGCAGGGTCAGCAGGGGCCGGCGGCGGAAGCCGCGCCGGCGCCGGTGCGAGGCGCGGCGCCGTTCGGCTCGGGTTCCGGCCTGCGGCTGCGCGTGCCGGCCCGTGGTCCGGTCCGCTCTCATGGTGCGTGTCCTCCCTGGAGCCCTCCCGGGGGTCCGGGCTGAAGAGCAGTAGAGCCGATTACCGTCTCCCGGACAACCGTTCACCCTGGCGCGTACAGCGCGCGGCCCAGGAGGGTTACGACGGCCGCGGACGGGCGGATCGTTTCTCCGGAGTGGGTCATTCCCCTGGCACTGCGTCAGGAGTGGCGGATAATCAGCGACACGCGGCCCGAATCCACCCTTGGCCGCGCATGGACACGCATGCAATGGGGGGCATCGTGCCGATGAGGGAACCAGGTCGCGCCGGAACGCTCCCGGCGACGTCCGACGAACTGTCCAGGCTGCTCACCGCCGTGCGGCGCGGGAGGGTGCTGACCGTGACCGGCCGGTTCCGGGAGCCGCGGAGCCTGCTGGTGCGGGACATGGCCGAGCGGCTCGCGTCCAACTTCTGCGACGGCACCGCCGTCGTCCGCGTCGACGGCCGCTTCGGCGTCGGCGAGCTGACGGCGGCCCTGGGCCGCGTCCCGGGGATGGCGTTCCTGCCCTGCGGGGCGGCGAGCACCCTCTCGTGGCTGGCCGAACGGGACATGCTGCTCGTCCTGGACGGCGGCGAGTTCCTCACCCCGCAGGCGCTGTCCTGGCTCGGGGAGCTGCTCGCCGCGGCCCCCGGGGTGCGGATCCTGGCGGCCGGGCGGTTCCCGCTCGGACTGGCCGGGGAGCGCGTGCACCGCCTCTGAGCGGCGGGCGGGTACGCGGCCCCGGTCAGCCGCGGTTCCGGCCGAGCACCAGCCGCAGCAGCCGGGCCGCCGCCCGCTGCGGGCCCGCCGCACCGGCCCACGCGGGTGCTGCGGCCGGCGCCGGCCGCCGGGCCCGGAGCTGTGCCCAGACCGCATCCGGGCAGCGGCCCTGGGGGCGGGACTTGAGGAACCTGCGGTACGGCACCACCCGGGGCTGCCGGCCGATCTCCACCCAGTGCGGGCGGCCCGACACCTCGTCCCAGCCCGTGTTCGGGATCCGGATGTGGTCGCGGCGCCCGTCCTTGTCCTTGCTGGTGATCTGGGCGACCTGCGCCGCGCCGGAGCCGGTCTGCAGCACCACGCAGTAGTGCCGCAGCTGTCGCTCGGGGTCCTCCCGCAGCGGCACCATGGCCAGCCACACCTCGCCCGCGAGGGGGCGGGCACCGCGCCGCTTGTCCCACCGGCGCACGACGAGGTGCACGGCGAGGGCCGCGAGCCCGCCCGCGAGCGCCTCGACCGGGGCCCGCACGTTCCACGGCTGCCCGGCCACCCGCGCCTCGGCGTACAGCACGGCCCCGGCGACGGCGACCAGGAGGACGACGGTCCGCAGCAGGAACAGCCACCACAGGAAGCGCCCCGCCCCGCCCGCCACGGCGGTGAGCACGCACGCGGCGGCCACCGGGACGCCGTAGACGACGGCCCACCTGCCGGCGCCCTCCACCTCCAGGGGCGGGGACTGCTCGGCCATCAGGTCCGGTAGCAGGACGGGGAGGGCCATCAGGCAGCCGACCAGCCCCACGACGTTGAGCAGCAGGTAGCCCGCGCAGCCGGTTCCCGCGCGTGACGTGTTGTCGCGACGTGTCACCAAGCCTCCCCCAACTCCGGGGCCGCACGCTAACGCACGGGCAACACCCGCGCCAGGGGCCACTGTTGGACAGCCGTGGCGCACCGGCGACGGTCGTACGGATCCCGTCAGGGCTGCTTCCACTCGTCGACGGGCAGGCCGAGGACGACCTCGTCCACGAACTCCCCGGACACCCAGGCGGACCGCCTGAGGGTGCCCTCCAGGGTGAAGCCCGCCCGTCGCGCCGCACTGATCATCGCGGTGTTGTCGGCGAGGGTGTCCACCTGGAGCCGGTGCAACCCGCGCACGGTGAAACCGTACCGGCACAGCAGGTGCACGGTCTCCGCCCCGAGCCCGCGACCCCGGTTCCCGGGGAGCAGCGAGATGCCGAGGTGGGCGCAGCGGTTGTGGGTGTCGATGCCCCACAGCAGCGCCTCCCCCGCCAGCTCGCCCGAGGCCCGCTCGACCACGGAGAAGACGGCCGCGTCGTCGGCCGGGGCGGCGGGCTCGTACGGGGAGTGGCCGCCGGAGGCCGCCAGCGGCCGCCAGGGCCGCGAGTCGGCGCGCGAGCGGGTCGCGACGTCCTCGTACAGCTCGGCGTGGAGTACGGCGACGTCATCGGCGTGCCGGGCGCGCAGCCCGGCCAGTCGTCCCTGGATCACCCGTTCTTCCTAGCCCCGCTCCGGCCGGGACCGCAACCGGTTTCCGCACCGCCCGCGAACGGTGTGCGCACCGCCGGACACGGGTCCGGGGGGGGGGGGGGGGGGGGGGGGGGGGGGGGGGGGGGGGGGGGGAGGGGGGGGGGGGGGGGGTGGGGGGGGGGGGAGG
>NZ_JBVHVT010000035.1:0-79323 GCF_055564695.1 Streptomyces sp. NPDC029014 | reverse complement strand
AAAGAGCGGATAACGATCCTGCGGAAGAGGCCCGCCCTGTTCTGTGGGGGGGGGGGCGGGCAGACTTCAGGGGAGGCGCGGCCGGCACGGGGGGTGCCGCCCGCGTCGGCGTTTCGTTAAATCGCTGTTTCGAAGCCGTCAAGGCGTCGTGAACCCGTGTCTTCCGGCCGTACTCTTCCATCGGTACGGACGAGGCGCCCGGATAGTCGGCGCGTCGAGTGATTTCCGTTTCCGGCGCTCCCGTTCGCCTTTCCTCCGCTGCGCGCACTCTGCTCGTCGACGAAATGCCGATAAACGCGCCCGGGGATTGTCGTGAACACGATAGGAATTGGCGCCGTGAGGGCATGCCGCAGCCGAATTCCGGTCTCGCGCCCGGCCCGGATCCGGGCACCGTGGGGGAGAGCCCGGACCACCCGACCGGGCGCGGCCGGATCTCCGCGCCGCGCGGCCTTCTGGTGGTGATGTCTCCCCAGACGATGCCCGGCGGGGGCGGTCCGGTCATCGTTTCGTTCATAGAGTTCACGGGCCGCTACAGACGGGGATAACGCTCGTGGCCCCAGGCGCAGTAGGCGTACTGGTCGGAGCTGCGGACGATGTCGCAGTGGTGCTCCGGGCAGTGGGCGACCACCGGGCCGGAGTAGGCCTCCCCGAAGTGCAGTCCGCCGTCCGACGGGTGGGGGTGGTACGGGTACGGGTACGGGTCGTGCGCGTAAGGGTCCTGGGCGTGAGGGCCCTCGGCGTACGCCTCGTGCGCGTACGGGTCGTGCGCATACGCGTACGGGTCCCCGCCCCCGTCGCCCCAGCCGGCGTCGGGTCCCGCGTCGAAGCCCCCGTAGTCGACCCCCAGGGATCCGGTGGCCCCGCCGTACGCGCCGGACGGGTCCATCAGCGCCGCGCCCACGGCCGCGCCCGCCAGGGCGCCCGCGACCCCGCCGCAGAGCCGCTGGGCGGCGGCCCGGCCCTCGTCGCTCATCTCGAAGACATCGGCGATCGTGTCGCCGACCGCCGCCCCGACCTCGCCGAACAGACGGCCGGCCAACAGGGAAACCGGTGTGGACCACGGCATGTTCGCACCTCCTGCCTCCACCGTGCTCCTTCGACGGCGTGATCGGGAACCAGGTGCACGGAGCACGTTCTCCTCGGCTCACGTCACGCCCCCGAGCCACTCCCGTGGCCCGAACCGGACCCGAGGACGACCCTCCACCCGCACGTACCCGCACTGCGGCTGCCTCCAGGACCCTGCTCCCGCACGGGTTGTGCGCAAAGCCCACCACCGCCCCCGCCCCGGGGCTACGCTGATTCCGATGGCCGGATCGCGTGGGGGTGCCCCGGCCGATCCGACACCGGGTGGGGCTTCGGATGACGGAACTCGACGCGCTCCTCCGCCGGATGCCGGCCGCCCGCGGCCGCGCCGACCTGGAGACACTGCAACAGCTCATGCGCCGCATCGCCGGCGCAGGGAGACAGAACCGGGCCACCGCGCGCCGCACCGGCTTCGCCCGGCTGGTCGCCGCCGCCCACGGCCGCGTCGGGCGCGAACAGGACTCCCTCCAACGCGATGTGTTGGCCCATCAGGCGCACCTGGTCCGGCACCTCGAACGATTGTCGACGCACGCGGTCGGCGTCGACGCCGACGTTGCGCGGATCGCGGGCCACCTCCGCCGCACCGACACGATCCTCGGCGCCGTCGAGCGGCGCGGCATCGAAACCGCCCGCCTCACCGCCGACCTCGCCGAAGGCCTCGCCGGCCTCGCCGAGTTCGTCGCCTCCCTGGAGACCCGCGCCGAGCAGGAGCGGGGAGCCCTCCACGGCGCGCTCGGCACCCTCGAACGCCGGGTGGGGGTCCTGGAGGCCGCCGACGCCGCCGACACCCACCTCCTCACCGTCCTGCACGCCTGGCGGAGCGGCGCCACCTACGCCGGACTGCCCTGGACCTGCCAGGTGCCGCTGCTCGCCGAGGAGGTGTTCTGCGGCCCCTGCGGGCTGTACGAATCCCTCGGCGGGGACGAGCGGCGCTACCGCGACCGCCTGGCGCAGGCGCTGACGGACGCAGCCGGCCCCGCCCTGTGGAGCGAACGCCCTCCCGTCGCAGCCGTACTCGACGCCCTCGCCGACGACCTCGGCGACGGGGAACCGCGCCTGCTGGTCGCGGAGATCCTCGGCGCCGGCCTGCCGCCCGGACTCGACGGGCCGCGCGGCCCCCTCACCGCCGCGCTGCGCGCCCGCCTCGCACCCGACGACCCCGCACCGCACGCGCCCCGGACCTGGATCCCCGCCCGGCTCGACGGCCCCGCCTACGTCCGGCACACCGTGGACGAACAGGCCGACCACGCCCTGCACGCCCGCCGGGACGCGCACCCGTTCCCCGGAGAGGGGTGAACCGGAATGGACCCGCTCGAAGTGGCCCGCCGGGCCCGGCGGACCGGAGCCCGGGCCGCCGCCCTCGCCGCCGGAGCCGTGTGGACCCGCGGCGCCCCGCTGCCCGTCCCGCCGCCGCTCGGCCTGGCGGCCCCCGCCGACGTACTGCACCGGGCCGGCGTCGGCGACCCGCGCCGGACCGCGGTGGTCCTGCTGTTCGCAGGGGCCGCCCGCCACGGGGCCTACCTGGCGGGCGTGCTGGCGTACCTCGCCGAGCAGGGCGTGCCCGTGGCCGCCGTCGCCGGAACCGGAGCGGGCGCCCTCGTGGCGGCCGCACCCGCACTCCTCGACGCCGCCGACCGGCTCCACGCGCTCTGGCCGGACGGCGGGCCCACGGACCCGGACGGCAGCGCCGACGACACGGTGCACCAGCACGTGGACCCCGCACGGCTCCGGGCCGGGCGACCGCTGTACACCTCCGCGTTCCGGCCGCTGCCGAACCGGGTGCTGCGCACCCACCACCGGATCCTCGCCCCCCACGGCCCGGACCACGGCCCCGCCCGCGCCGACCCCGGAGACCGCGGATACGCGCCCCTGCGGCTGCGGTGGTCCGCCGACCCGGCCCGTGCCCCCGCCTCGCTGCGCCACCACTCCCACTGGCGGCACGTCAACTCCCTGCCCGCGGACCGGATGGCCGCCGCCGTGCGGGGCGGCGCGGCCCTGCCCCCTACCCATCCCCCGTACCCGTCCCCGTCCCCGACGCCCCGTACCGCGCCGCCCGCCGGGGCCGCGGTACGCGTGCTCGTCGTCCACCTCGGCCCCGGTCCGCTCGCCGACCGCATCACGGCCCACGGCGGCGACGCTACCGTCGAGGTCTTCCCCCGGCCGTCCCTCGCCCCCGGGCCCGGAGCCGCCGCCCCCGGAGCCGACCTGCACCGGCGCGGACACGAGGACGCCCGCGCCGCCCTGGAACCGCGCTGGCGGGAGGCGCTCGCACCTGCCGCGGCCGAGGCCTTCGCCGCGCACCGGGCCGCCGCCGTCGCCGAACTCGGCCTGCCCCTGCCCGAACTGCCGATCGCGGCCGCCCCGCACACCCCGGCCGGGCACCCGGCCCCCGGGCCCGCACCCGCACCAGGACCCGCACCAGCACCAGGTCCGGGCGACGCAGGACCCGGACCCGGACCGCGCCCGAGGAGCACCCGCCGACCGTGACCGACACCAGCGACACCTTCGAAGCACTCCGCGAGGACGTGACCCGCCTCTGCCAGGACCTGCTGGCCCGCGCCGAGGCCGACGACGCGCCGCACACGGCCGGCCGGCTCGCCGAGGCCCTGGACCGCCTCGCCGAGGGCCGGCTCACCGCCGTCGTGTGCGGGGAGTTCAACCGGGGCAAGTCCACCCTGCTCAACGCGCTCCTCGAACGCACCGACGACCTCCTGCCCACCGCCCTCTACCCCAAGACGCGGCTGGTCACCACCGTGGAATGGGGCGAGCACGAGGAGTACCTGGTCCGCCTCACCGCCGCCGACGGCACCGTCACCGAACGCCGCATCACCCGCACCGAGATCGACGACTACGTGGGGGAGACCGTCCACGGTCCCGCCGGCCCCGTCGCCTCCGCCCCGGACGCACCGGTCACCGTCCACATCCGGCTGCCCCACCCGCGCCTGCGCTCCGGCCTCGTCCTCGTGGACACACCCGGCGTCGGCGGCCGCTACCCCGCCCACGCGAAGATCACCCACGCCGCCGTGCAGGACGCCGACGCCCTCGTCTTCGTCTGCGACGTCCTCGACCCCCTCACCGATCCCGAACTGGCCTTCCTCGCCTCCGCCGGAACCGCCCTGCGGGCCGCCGACAGCGAGGACGCGCTCCTCGTCGTCGTCAACAAGACCGACCAGGACCCCGAGCACGAGGACTTCGCGCACGAGATGCGCCGCAGGGTCGCCCGGTACACGGGCCGGACCCCGGCCGCCACCCCCGTCCACCCGCTCTCGGCCCACGCCAGGATCGACCACCTGCGCACCGGCGACCGGGCGTTCCTGCGGGCCAGCGGCATGCCCGCGTTCGAGGACGCGCTGTGGCGGACCCTGGCCGCCCGCCGGGTACGGGTCCTGCTCGGTACCCCGCTCCACGAGGCGCGGACCGCGGCGCAGGCCCTGCTCGCCCCGCTCACGGCGCAGGAAGAGGCCCTGCGCGACACCACCGGCCGGGAACTGGAACGACTGGCCGCCGAAGCCGCCGCGCGGCAGCAGCGCCTGGACCGGCTCGCCGCGGAGGGCGCCGACTGGCGCGACCGGGCCGCCGCCCGCCTGGAGGAACTGCGGGCCGAGCTGGCACGACGGCTGTCCGCTGCCTTCGACGGGATCTGGGAGCGCGCCGACGCCGAACTCGACCGGCAGGAAAGGTTCCTGACCGACCCGGAGCTGCTGGAGGAGCACCTCGACAACGAGTGCCTGCTCGCCGTCGGCACCCTCGGCACCTGGGCCGCCCGCCAGGCCACCGGCACCGTCCAGGACCTCGCCGCCGAGACCGGCCTCACCCTCACCGCCCCCGCGCTCGCAGCGCCCGCCCGCGGCCCCGTGGTGGAGCTCCCCTCCTACCGGCGGCTGCGCCCCAAGAAGAGGAAGGTCCACCACGAGGGGCCCGTGCACACCGAGGTCGTCGGCCACCGCGGGGAGAACGCCTCGGGCGGCCGGGCCGGGCCCGTCAGGACCGCCGTCGCCGGCTTCGCCCGCGGATTCGGCAGCTCCTTCGGCAACCGCGTCGCCGAGCGCCTGGGCGTGCGCTACGTCGCCGAGACCGCCACCGTACGCGGCCCCGGCCACACCACCGTCGAGTACCGGCCCGTCCCGGCCGGCCGGCTCGCCGAGCGCAGACGCGAGCTGAGGGCCGAGCTCACGCGCCAGCGCACCCGGGCCGAGAAGGCCGTCGCCGCCGGGACCGCGGCCCGGATCGAGGAGTTCTCGGCCGCGGTCACCGCCGAGATGGAAGGCCTCGTCGCCCGCGAGCAGGAGACCCTCGCGGCCACCCTGCCACGGCTGGCGGAGGCCCGCCGCGCCACCCGCGAGGAGGCACTCGCCCGGCTGGCCGAACTCCTCGACGCCCAGGCTCCGTTGCGGGCGGCACGGCAGGCCGCGGACCAGCTGCTCGACGAGACCGCCGCCCTCGCCGGCGAGACCCGCACCGCCCGCGGCACCGACCGCCCCGGCGACGGCGGCGACGAGGAGAAAGCCCGGTGAACAGCCCCGCCCCGGCCCCCGGACCCACCCACCGGGCCGCCACCGCCCCCCGCCCCACCACCGCCCCCCGCCCCACCACCCACCCCGGATCCACTGCCGCAGACGGCGCCGGCACCCCCGGCGCCCGCTTCACCGCCGTCCTCCACGAGGCCGCCCGGGCGATCGCGGGCCGGCCCGCCCTGGAACCCGTACGCCACGCGCTCGCCGCCGCCGAGGCCCGACTGGCCGCCCGGATGCGGCTCGCCGTCGTCGGCCGGGTCAGCCAGGGCAAGTCCACCCTCGTCAACGCCCTCATCGGCCGACGTCTCGCACCGACCGGCCGCCTCGAACTGTCCTACACCGTCAACCACATCCGCCACGGCACCCCGCCCTCCCTGACACTGCACCGCCGCGACGGCACCAGCGTCCCCGCCGACCTCGCCGAACTGGAGCGGTACGCCGTCCGCGCCGCCGAACACCGCGAGTACCTCGCCGCCATCGACCACCTGGAAGTCGTCTGCGACAGCCCCCACCTCGCCGCCTTCGACCTCATCGACACCGCCGGCCTCGGCTCCGTGTGGCACGAGGACTCCCAGCGCACCCTGGACTTCCTGCGCCGCAGCAAGGACAGCGTCGACGAGGAGACCGCCGCCGCCACCGCCCGCGCGGACGCCCTGATGGTCGTCATGAGCGGGCGCGGCATGGCCGGCGGCGACGCCGAGCTGCTCGCCCGCTTCCTCGGCCCCGACGCCGTCCTGCGCTCCCCGGTCACCGCCGTCGGCGTCCTCACCAAGGTCGAGACGCTGTGGCCGCACGCCCCGGACCCCATGGCCGCCGCCCGTGAACTCCTCGCCCGTACGACCGCGTTCGCCGCCAACCGCCGGCTCGTCTTCGACACGGCCCCGGTGTGCGGACTCCTCGCCGAGACCGCCGCCCTCCTCGACGGGGCCGACCTCGACGCCCTCACCGCCCTCGCCGCCGTTCCCGCCCCCCGGCTGGACCGCGCCCTGCGCAACGCCGTCGTCTTCGGCGGCACCGACGACGACCCCCTGCCCCTGACCGCCGCCGAGCGCCGGGCCCTGTACCGCCGCTTCAGCGGGTACGGACTCCACAGCGCCGTACGCCTCGTACGCGAGGGGGCCACCACCGCAGCCGAACTCCGCACCGCCCTCTCCGCCCTGTCGGGCATCGACGCCCTGCGCCGCACCGTCACCGGCCACTTCGGGCACCGCTCCGAAGCCGTCAAGATCCAGGGCGCCGCCGGAGCCGTCAGTGACACCGCCCGGGGCCTGCGCCCCACCCTCGACGCCGAGGACCGGCACGCCGCCGACGCGGTGGACCGCCTCCTCACCGGGTTCCTCGCCCGTGAACCGGCCCTGGGCGAACTGGACGTGCTGCACCGGCTCGCCACCGGCGCCCTCCGCCTCGGCCCCGAAGACCGCGAACAGGTCCTCGCCCTGGTCGGCGCCCGGGGCCGGGACGTCCACTCCCGCCTCGGCCTGCCGCCCGACACCCCCCTCGACACCGCCCGGCGCCGCGCCCTGGACCTCGCCGCGGCCTGGCTGCCCCGCACCGCCGCCGGCTTCCCCGGCGGGGACCGGGCCGCGGCCCGCCTCCTGCACGCCCGCTGCCAGAACCTCCTCGCCCACATCGACGCCGCACGAAGCCATCTGGAGGACCCCCGGTGACCCAGTCGTACGAGCAGGCCGGCGGCAGCACCCGTACGCCCCCGCACGCCCCGGCCGAGCACATCCTCGTCGTCGACCTCGGCACCACCGTCACCACGGCCACCCTCCTCATGGGCCCCGGAGCGCAGCCCATCCCCGACCCGGTCGCAGGCGCCCGCTCCCGGCCGAGCTGCGCCTTCGTCGAACCCCACGAGATCGTCGTCGGCGAGCTGGCCGACGGCCGCCGCCTCGGCGACCCGCAGCGGTTCCGCGCCGAGTTCAAACGCCGCCTCGGCGGCGGCCCCGCCGCCCGCGAGTACATCGCCTTCCCCGAGCAGCAGCCGGGCGAAGACCCCTCCGTCGCCGACCCGTTCCCCCTCGGCGACGGCCCCGGGGCGCACGGCCGGCACATCACCGCAGGTGACCTCAGCGCCGCCCTCCTCGCCGCCGTACGCGCGGAGGCGGAGCGGCTCGGCGGCGCGCCCGTCGACCGCCTGCTGGTCACCTGCCCGGGGGACTTCGCCATCGGCAACCGGGCCGACCTGCGCTGGACCGAACTCGACGAAGCCTGCCGCGCCGCGGGCTTCGCCGACGTCGAGTACCTCCACGAGCCGGTCGCCGCCGCCTTCGCCCCCTGTCCGGCCCCGGCCCGGCAGCCGACAGCCACCTGCTCGTCTACGACTTCGGCGGCGGCACCTTCGACGCGGCCGTCATCCGCACCGGCGCCGGACACCACCACGTCCTGGCCGCCGACTCCCTCCAGGACTGAGGGGGCGCCGACCTCGACGCCCTGATCCTGCAGGAGATCACCGCCACCTCCGGACTGGGCCCCGAGGAGCTGCACCACGCCGAGGCGGCCCTGCGGATCGCCGCCCGCGACGCCAAGCACCAACTGTCCACCGACGCCACCGCCCACATCGACCTCGGCCCCCTGCGCCCGGGCATCCGCCTCACCCGGGAGCGGCTGGAGGACCTCGTCCACGCCTCCGCGCTGCTGGAACGCACCCACGCCCTGGTCGACAAGCTCCTCGGCGAAGCCGGCGTCGACACGCAGCGGCTAGCCGGCGTACTCCTCGTCGGCGGCACCAGCCGGATGCCCCTCGTCGCGCACGGCCTGGCGCACCTGACCGCGTACCGGCCCATGGACATCGGCTGCGCCGTCGTCGACGGAGCCACCGCATGGGCCCGGACGGCCCCCACCCGCACCGTCCTCCCGGACCCGCCGGCCACCGCCCTGACCCCGGTCCGCTGGCCGCTGCCCCGGGGCGGCCGGGCCACCCTGAGCCGCTGGCTGGTCCAGCCCGGCGACCGCATGGCCGCCGGCGATCCGGTGGCCCGGGTGTCGCTGGCCGACGGCACCCTATGGGACCTGTGCACCTCCGTCCCCGGCACCCTCGCCCACCAACACCGCGGCCAGGGCGACCGGTTCGCTGCGGAGGACTGGCTGGCCACCGTCCGGACGGCCCCGCTCGATCCGACGCCCGGGGCGCGGCCGCGCGCACTGCGGCCCGTGCTGCGCGTACCCGGCGACGGGCACGCGGGCCCGGCCGCCTTCGCCGCGGACGGCAGCCGCTTCGCGCGGACCGCCGCCGACGGGACGACCGTACGCGCGGCCCTGCACCTGAGGCCTGCCCCGGCCGCCCGCCGGGGCACAGGGCTAGGAGGGCATTTCCTCCGCGGGTGCGAGGACGGTCAGCGTGCCGTCGGCTCCCCGCCCGGTGGCCCCTCCCGCGCCGGGCCCGGGCCCGAGTTCCGTGAAGGGCTCGGCGAGCAGCCCGGTCACGGCGGCCGGTTCCAGGCCGGGCAGGTGGAGCACCAGCACCGTCCGGGTCCCGATCCCCACGGTCAGGAACCGCCCGGTCGGATCGCACACCAGCCCGGTCACCGGGCCGATGCCCAGGTCGTGGAGGGTGGGCTCGCAGTCCCCGTCGCCCAGGCGGTGCAGTACGGTCGCGCCCTGGAACGGCCGGTCCAGTTCCTCCCGGACGGCCCGCATCACGTTGGGCAGCTGGTAGCGGGGCCGTGATCCGGTGTTCGAGCGGAGCAGCCGGTGGAGGCGGTGCCGGTGGGCGGCCGCGGGCGTGCGGGCGAACCAGACGGTGCGGCTGTCCGGCGCCACGGCGACGCTGTCCACCTCGAACAGCTCCAGCAGCCGGCCCCCGTGCCCGTCCTGCCACCTCAGCTCCGCGTCGGCGTGCGGCGGTGACGCGGACACCGTCAGCCGCCCGCCGTCGACGACGGTCAGCGGGCCGGGCCAGCCGCTGGTGCGGGTCGTGGCGAAGTCCCGTTGGAAGCCGGTCGGGGTGGCCCGCCCGAGGAGCAGTCCCCACTGGTGGCCGTGCGCGGCCCCGGCGAACGAGCCGTCCCGGGCCACGGTCAGCGAGAGGACACCGGTCTCGGCCTCCCAGGTCTGCGCCCACCCGCCCTCGACCTCCTGCCAGTGGCGGAGCACCGTGGCGGAGGCCGTGAGCAGTTCGCCGGGCCCCGGGACGGCGACGTGCGCGACGGGGTCGGGGGTGTGCAGGGCGGGCCGTTCCGCGCCGGGCCCGTACGGGCGACGGCACCGTCCGCGTGGTGCCGCTGGCCGCTGGGGCTGTGCCCGGAGGCGCACAAGGTGCTGCTCCGCGTAGGACCGCAGCGCCCGCACGCCGACACCCGTCCGGGCGGCGAGCTCCCCGCTCCGCACCACTTTCCCTCTCGTCGGCCCCGAGCTGACGCCCCTAGGACCGCACCCCCTGGAAAGGGTTGCTTCCGCCCAGCCGCATGCGGCCGGCGCGGGGCTCGTCGGCCCGCGGGACCGCCGTCACACCGCGGGCGACGACTCTGCGATGCGGTAGCGCCGGTACGCGCTGGCGAGCGGGCGCCGGTGCCGGTCGGTGAACACCCCGTGGACCTCGTAGGTGCCGGCGGCGGCGTGTCCGATGGGCAGACGCTCGGGCTGGAGGTGGATCTCGTAGGGGCCGCCGGCCCGGAAACCGCCGAGCTGGGTCTCGTGCGCCGCCTCGACGGTGCCGTCCCGGACCCGGGTCTCGGTGTAGGCGAGCCCGTCCACGTCGCGGCCCAGCCGGAAGACGAGGCACAGCGTGACCAGTGCCCCCTCGGGCAGTTCGAC
Organism: Streptomyces sp. NPDC029014; assembly: GCF_055564695.1. NCBI lineage: Bacteria > Bacillati > Actinomycetota > Actinomycetes > Kitasatosporales > Streptomycetaceae > Streptomyces > Streptomyces sp. NPDC029014. The sequence goes on along the minus strand of NZ_JBVHVT010000035.1, from coordinate 68,968 downwards.
CGGGTCGGACCGCTCCGGGTGCGCACTTCCAGGGCGGCCCGAGCAGCCCTCGTCCTCGGTCAGCAGGGCCATGTCCACGAGCTGGAAGTCGGTGGTTCGTGATGCGTCCATGGCCCGCCCCTGCCCCGGAGGACCGCCAGGAAACGAAGCACGGCCGCCGCGGGTGTCGGCCCGTCCGGGCCGGGGCAGGCGCGGCCACGCGAAGGAGGTGCGGTCATGGCAGGCAGCATGCGGGACAAGCAGCAGCAGCCCGGAACGGGCCGCGAGGAGCAGATCCGCGAGGTACCGGCGGCGGACCCCGCGCCGACCGACGAGCTGCGGCGGAAGGACCGGCCGCACGGCCGCCGCCCGCCCGAGGACCGGCGGTGGAACACCGTCCGCCGCGAGGACTGACACGGCCCCGGCCCTCACCGACGGGGCGCACCGGCCCGTGCGCGCCGCCCGCCGAACGAAGCCGTGTCGGCGGGCGGCGCCGCCGGGCCGCGGCCGGACGGGCCGTTGTGCGAAACGTTGTGCGAAACACGGCGGCCGGACCGCTTCCGGGACCACGGAGCGGGCAGGCGTCGGGTGCACCGGCCGGTGGCACACCGGCGGGGCACCGATGGTGAAGGGGGCGTGCCCATGGACGGGCCCGGCAGCGCCAGGCCCCGGGACGGTTTCACGCCCAGGCGGCGGGACTGCGTGACCGGGGACGTCGACCGCGTGCGCGCGTTCCTGGAGGAGACGTACGGGACGCGCATCGGGATCCGTCTACCGGCCCCGGCCGCGGAGCAGTACCGGCTGTCCTGCGTCGACACGGCCGCGGTCGGTGTGGGCGAACTGGAACTCCCGGGCACGCTGGACTTCACCAGCGGTCCGCCGAAGTTGTTCGTGGCCGTCACGGTGCGCTCGGGACGCGTCGTCCTGGAAGACGGCCGCGAGGACCACCGCTTCGGGCCGGGCAGGACCTTCCTCAGCGGTCGTCCGGGCCGGCCCCGGACCGCCCGTACGGAGGACGCCGCCCTCGACACCCTCGCCCTGCCCTGGGCCGTGGTGCAGGCCGCGGCCCGGCAGGTCGTACCCGACTCACGGCGGACCGTGCGGTTCACCGGGCTCGCCCCGGCCGACGAGGCCCGGGCCGTCCTGTGGCGGCGCACCGCCGAGTTCGTGCGCCGCTCCCTGCTGAGCAGGGAGGCGCCCGTACCCCCGATCGTCCTCGGCGAGGCGGGACGGCTGCTGGCCGCGACCGCACTGGAGGTGTTCCCCAACGACGCGGTCGCGCACCCCCTCGACCCGCCGGAGGGCCCCGACCTCACCTCGGACACCCTGCGGCGTGCCGTGGCCTTCATCGAGAACAACGCGGACCGGGACATCGGCCTGGCCGACATCGCCGGGTCGGTGCCGGTCACCCCCAGAGCCCTGCAGTACGCCTTCGCGCGGCACGCCGCGACCACGCCGCTCGCCTACCTGCGCCGGGTGCGCCTCGCCCAGGTGCACGCCGAGCTGACGGCCGCCGCCCCGGCCGACGGCGGCGTCACGGTCACCGAGGTTGCCGCGCGCTGGGGTTTCACCCACGCCGGCCGGTTCGCGGCGGCCTATCGGAACGCGTACGGCGCCTCGCCCTCGCAGACCCTGCGGTCTCCCCTCGACGGCTGACCGTGGCGGCCGCCCGCAGCGGCCTACGCATGCCCGCACGGTGGTGACAGTGCACAATACGTCCGTACACCCTCCGGCATCACCCCTGGGGAGGGCGGCCCGGAGCGGAGGCGGACCACAGCTGGGAGGTGAGGGGAATGGTCGACGACGCACCCGTCGGTGACGGTCCGGCGCGCCGTTCCCTGAACGGGCTGCGGCTGGCGGTCGTGCGGGAGATCACGGCGGCGCTCGACGGCGTTCCCGCGGAACAGGTACCCGAACGGCTGTGCGGTGCCGTTCTGGGCCTGCTGCCCGTCAGGGGGCTGGCGCTGAACCTGACCGCGGAAGGGATCTACACGACCCCCCTGTGTGCGACGGACCCCACCGCCCTGCGCCTTGCGGAGATCCAGTTCACCCTCGGGGAGGGCCCCGGCGTCCGCGCGGCGGAGGCCTTCGCCCCGGTCCTCGCGCCCGACCTCGCCACCGACTCCAGGCGGTGGCCGCTGTTCGTGCCGCAGGCCCTCCAGACGGGGGCACGAGCGGTCTACTCCATTCCGCTGGGCAACTCGACCGTGGTGATCGGAACCCTCGACCTGTACCGCGACGTCGCGGGCAAACTGGCACCGCAGGACCTGGCCGCTGCCGTCATCGCCGCCGACGCCTCGACCGCCGTGCTGGCGGCCCTCGACCACACCGCCACCTCGGACGAAGGCGTCGCATCCTGGCTTCACGACGCCGGGCAGGCCCACAATGAGGTGTACCAGGCAGTGGGCATGCTGATGGTCCAGCTCGGATGCCGAGCCGACGAGGCCCTGCTCCTGCTGCGTGCTCGGGCCTTCCGCGAGGGACGGACGGCAGCCGAGGTCGCCCATGACGTCATCCACCGCAGGACCCACTTCGACGAGAATGACTAGTTCCAAGCCCACAGGGACGGGAAGCAGGCGACCGACATGACCCGCGAACAGCAGCTGGCCAGGGCATTCGTCAGCCTGGCGGACACGCTCGCGCCCGACTTCGACCCCCTGAGCCTCTTCGACGGGCTGGTCGGCCACTGCGTGGACCTGCTCGACGCCGACGCGGGCGGCGTGATGATGGGCGACGCCCGCGGTGGACTGCGCATCATGGCCGCCTCGGGCGAGGAAGCGGTACTCCTCGAACTGCTCCAGCTCCAGACCGGAAGCGGGCCGTGCGTGGACTGCTACCACAGCGGTCAGCCGCTCACGGTCCCCGATCTGGCGGGGGAACGCCGACGCTGGCCCGAGCTGGCCGCCGCCGCCCTGGAGGTCGGTTACCAGTCGTCGCAGACCGTCCCGCTCCGCCTCCACGACCACGTCATCGGCGCGCTGACGCTGTTCCGCCGCACCACGGGCGTGCTGCGACCCGAGGAGATCGAACTCGCCCAGGCGCTCGCTGACTCCGCTGCGCTGTCCCTGCTGCACTGGAGCGCCGACCCCGTCCCGGCGGCCGAGGTGCTCACGAAGACGCAGGCCGCGATCGCGTACAAGAACGCCCTCGAGATCGCCAAGGGCATGGTCGCCCAGCACGCCCGCGTGAGCCTGCTGGAGGCCTCGCAGCTGCTGCGCGACTACGCCGTGCGCCACCAGGTGTCCATCGCGGACACCGTGCACGGGCTCGTGGCGCGCACCCTCGACCTCGACCGGATCACCGCCCTGCCGCAGTCGTGAACCCGCGGCCGGGAACCCGCACCGGGGGCCCTGCGCCCCTCATCAGCCCTGCCCCGGCGGCCGGGCCCGCTGAGCGCCCGCGAGGGCGCGGACGGCGACCTGCAGGTCGGCCACCAGGCCGCGGTACGCGGCGTCCCGGTCCGGCGCGCGGAGCACGGCGGACGGATGCACGGTGACCAGCACCCGGGCCTCGGGCAGACCCGGACGTCCGTCCCGCCCGTCGGCTTCCGGGAGCGGCTCCAGGGTGCCCCGGTGGTCACCGAGCCGGAAGGGCCCGCCGAGGAGCGCCCGCCCGGCCGTCGCGCCCAGGGCCACCACCAGGCGTGGCCGGACCGCGGCCAGCTCCGCCACCAGCCACGGCCGGCAGGCGGTCATCTCCCGCAGGCTCGGGGCCTTGTGGATCCGTCGTTTCCCGCCTTCGGGGACGGTGAACTTGAAGTGCTTCACCGCGTTCGTGAAGTAGACCGAGGACTCGTCGAGGCCGGCCTCGCCCAAGGCACGGCGCAACAGGACGCCCGCCGGGCCGACGAAGGGCTCGCCCTCCCTGTCCTCCCGGTCCCCGGGCTGCTCGCCCACGAGGACGACCGGGGCCCGGCGCGGGCCCGCCCCGAAGACCGTCTGCGTCGCGTCCTCGTGCAGCGGGCAGCCGCGGCAGGAGGACGCGGCCCTGCGCAGCTCGCCGAGGTCGCGCGTGTCCGGAACGAACGGTCCGGCGTCGTGGTCCGGCCCCCCGGCCGGGGCGGCACTCCGTCCGCCGCCTTCCGCGTGCTGTGCTCGCTGCCGCACGCCACTCACCTCCGTCGGATCAACCGAGGGCCGACCGCGGCCGCGCCCGGGCGGCAGGGCGGTGTCACCCGGCGTCGCTGCCCGGGAGGCCGGTGACCTCGTCCTGCTCCTGCTCCTCCGCCTGCTCGGGCTCCTCGATCACGTGGACCGCGGCCTCCTCCGCTGCTGCGGCACCGCCGTCGATGCCCACGTCGCTGGCCCGAACGGCCAGCTGCCGGCCTGCTTCGGGGTCGTACACGGCGGTCAGCCGGCCGGCCCGCACGCCACCGGCCTGAGGGTCGATCGGTTCGCCGTTGCCGCCCGGCAGGTCGCCGATTCCGTTGTCCTCACCGGGCTGCGTCGGGTCGGGGTCGGGGACCTCCCGGGCCAGTCGCTCGTCCAGGCTCTCCCCGTCGTGCTGCTCGCGCAGGGTCGTGCCGTGGCCCGCGGCCGCGTACGGGCGCTCGGGCGGGGACTCGCCGGTGTCGAGCCGTTCGTCGAGTCCGGGCTCGGCGAGGGTGTTCTCCAGGTCCGGCTGCGCCTCACCGGGCTGGTCCGGGTCCGGCAGCTGGTACACGTTGTCGCCGGTGGGATCGGTGTCGCTCATGGTGTGCGCCTTTCACTGGGCGTCCGTGCGTGCTCCGTGCCCCGCCCTGCGGCTCCTCGCGCTACACGTCCCGTTTTACCACCGTTCCGCCATCCGGCCCTGACGGGTCCGGCGGCCCCGCATGCGACGTCCCGGCCCGGGCAGACGCGTAGGCAATCGGGGCGACGGGCGCGAGGGCGGAACCGAGCGGATCCGACCAGGAGGGAGCAGGACGATGAAGGTTGCCGACTACGTGTTGCAGCGACTGCGGGAGTGGGGGATCAGGTACGTCTTCGCCTACCCGGGCGACGGGATCAACGGTCTCCTCGCGGCCTGGGGACGGGCCGAGGACCGGCCGCGCTTCATCCAGGCGCGACACGAGGAGATGTCCGCCTTCCAGGCCGTCGGCTACGCCAAGTTCTCCGGCCGGATCGGCGTCTGCGCCGCCACCTCCGGCCCCGGAGCGATCCACCTCCTGAACGGGTTGTACGACGCGAAGCTCGACCACGTGCCCGTCGTCGCCGTCGTCGGGCAGACCGACCGCAGCGCCATGGGCGGCTCCTACCAGCAGGAGGTCGACCTGCTCTCCCTGTACAAGGACGTCGCCTCCGACTACTGCGAGATGGTCACCGTCCCCGCACAACTGCCCAACGTCCTGGACCGGGCGATGCGGATCGCCGCCACCCGCCGGGCACCCACCGCGCTGATCCTCCCCGCCGACGTGCAGGAACTCGACTACGAGCCGCCCGCCCACGTCTTCAAGCAGGTCCCCTCCAGCCTGGGCGTCGGCCACTACGCGCCCGTGCCCGCCGCCGAGGACATCGCGCGGGCCGCGGACATCCTCAACGCGGGCGAGCGGCCGGCGATCCTCATCGGGCAGGGTGCCCGGCACGCCCGCGCCGAGGTCGAGCAGGTCGCCGACCTCCTCGGCGCCGGCGTCGCCAAGGCGCTGCTCGGCAAGGACGCGCTGCCCGACACCCTGCCGTACGTCACCGGGGCGATCGGGCTGCTCGGCACCAGGCCGTCGTACGAGATGATGCGGGACTGCGACACCCTGCTCGTGGTGGGATCCAGCTTCCCGTACACGCAGTTCCTGCCGGAGTTCGACCAGGCCCGCGCCGTCCAGATCGACATCGAACCGGCCATGGTCGGCCTGCGCTACCCGTTCGAGCTCAACCTCGTCGGCGACGCCGCCGAGACGCTGCGGCGCCTCGTACCGCTGCTGGACCGCCGTACGGACGGCGCCTGGCGCGAGACGATCGAGAAGGGCACCGCGCGCTGGTGGGAGGTCATGGAGCGGCGGGCCGACGTGCCGGCCGAACCGATCAACCCCGAGTACGTGGTGCACGCGCTGGACGGGCTGCTGCCGGACGGCGCGATCGTCACCGCGGACTCCGGGTCCGCCGCGAACTGGTACGCGCGGCACCTGCGGATGCGCGACGGCATGCGCGGCTCCCTCTCCGGCACCCTCGCCACCATGGGACCGGGCGTGCCGTACGCGATCGGCGCGAAGTTCGCCCACCCCGACCGTCCGGCGATCGCACTCGTCGGGGACGGCGCGATGCAGATGAACGGGCTGGCCGAACTCCTCACCGCGGCCAAGTACTTCCACGACTGGTCGGACCCCCGGCTGGTCGTCGCCGTGCTGAACAACCAGGACCTCAACCAGGTCACCTGGGAGATGCGCGCCATGCAGGGCGCCCCGCAGTTCGAACCCTCGCAGAGCATCCCCGACGCCCCCTACGCCGAGGTCGCCGCCCTGTTCGGCCTCGACGGCGAGCGGGTGGAGACGGCCGAGGCCGTCACGCCCGCCTGGCGGCGGGCGCTGGCGGCGGAGCGGCCGTACGTCATCGACTTCCGGACGGACCCCGCCGTACCGCCGATCCCGCCGCACGCCACCTGGGACCAGATCAAGTCCGCCGCCGCCTCGGTGGTGCGCGGGGACAGCGACCGCGCCGCCGTGGTCCGGCAGGGGGTCCGGGCGAAGCTCCAGGAGTTCCTGCCCGGCGGCGGGGGGAGCTGAACGTGACCGCCCGCCGCAACGGCGGAACCGACCCCGCCGCGCCCGACCCCGCCGCGCCCGACCTCGCCGGGCTGGAACGCGCCCTGCGCGCCGAGGTCGACGGCGAGGTCCGCTTCGACGCGGGCAGCCGCGGCGCCTACTCCACCGACGCCTCGAACTACCGGCAGGTCCCGATCGGCGTGGTGGTCCCACGGACCGTGGAGGCCGGGGCGCGGGCGGTCTCCGTGTGCGCACGCTTCGCCGCGCCCCTGCTCTCCCGCGGCGGCGGCACCAGCCTGGGCGGCCAGTGCACCAACACCGCGGTCGTCCTCGACTGGACCAAGTACTGCAACCGGCTGGTGTCCGTGGACCCCGGGGCGCGGACCTGCGTCGTCGAACCGGGCATCGTCCTCGACGAGCTGAACCGGCAGCTGGCCCCGCACGGACTGCGGTTCGGCCCCAAGCCGGCCACGCACAGCCACTGCTCGCTCGGCGGCATGATCGGCAACAACAGCTGCGGCGCCTCCGCCCAGGCCTACGGCACGACCGCCGACAACGTCAGCGGCCTGGAGGTGCTCACCTACGGCGGGCTGCGCTTCCACGCCGGACCCACCGGCAGGGACGCCTACGAGCGGATCGCCGGCGGCGACGACGACCGGGCCCGCCTGTACCGGTCGCTGCACGACATCGCCTCGCGCCACCTGGCGGAGATCCGCCGCGGCTACCCGAAGATCCCGCGCCGGGTCTCCGGCTACAACCTGGACGCCCTGCTCCCCGAGAACGGCTTCGACGTCGCCCGGGCCCTCGTCGGCAGCGAGGGAACCCTGGCGACCGTGCTGCGGGCGGAACTCCGGCTGGTGCCGGTGCCCGCGGCGGAGGCCCTGCTGGTGCTGGGCTTCGACGACGTCCTCGCCGCCGCGGACGCCGTCCCCGCCCTCCTGGCGCACAGCCGCCCCACCCAGCTGGAAGCCGTCGACGGGCGCATGGCGCAGCTGATGCGCGAGGAGCAGGTCCACCTGGAGTCACTGGCCGTGCTGCCCGAGGGCGACAGCTGGCTGCTCGTCCAGTTCGCCGGCGGGACGCGGCAGGAGGCCGACGACCAGGCGCACGCGCTGCTGCGCGCGATCGGGCGCACGGAGGACGACCCGTCCGTGGCCCTCTCCGACGACCCGGACCGCGAACAGGAGTTCCTGAAGACCCGGGAGGCGGGACTGGGCGTCACCGCCCGGCCCCCCGACGGCGCCGAGACCTGGGAGGGCTGGGAGGACTCGGCCGTCCCCCCGGAGCGGCTCGGCGACTACCTGCGCGACCTGGAGCGGCTCTACGACCGCTACGGCTACCAGCAGGCCTCCCTCTACGGGCACTTCGGCCAGGGCTGCGTGCACACCCGGATCCCGTTCGGCCTGCGCGACGCACGGGGCGTCGAGGCGTTCCGGGCGTTCCTCTTCGACGCCGCCGACCTGGTGTCCTCGTACGGCGGTTCCCTCTCGGGGGAGCACGGCGACGGGCAGGCCCGCGGCGAACTGCTGCCGAGGATGTTCGGCACGGCGCTGGTCGAGGCGATGGGCGAGGTCAAGGCACTGTTCGACCCGGGGAACCGGATGAACCCCGGCAAGGTCGTCCACCCGCACCGCGTCGACGCCGACCTGCGCCTGGGCGCCGACTGGCGGCCCCGGCCGCACGGTGCCACCCATTTCGCGTACTCCGACGACGACCACGACTTCGGTCGGGCCGTACAGCGCTGCGTCGGCATCGGCAACTGCCGGAGCCACCGCGGCGGGGTGATGTGCCCCTCCTACCGGGCCACCGGGGAGGAGGAGCACTCCACCCGCGGCAGGGCCCGGCTGCTGTTCGAGATGCTCGACGGCCACGGCGACTCGCCCGTCACCGACGGCTGGCGCTCCACGGCGGTCCGCGACGCCCTGGACCTGTGCCTGGCCTGCAAGGGCTGTGCTTCCGACTGTCCGGTCGGGGTGGACATGGCCACGTACAAGGCCGAGTTCCTCGCCCACCACTACCGGGGGCGGCTGCGCCCGCCCGCCCACTACGCCCTGGGCTGGCTGCCGCTGTGGGCGCGGCTGGCCCGCACGAGCCCGGGCCTGGCCAACGCCGTCCTGCAGGCGCCGGTGCTGGGCCGGTTGGGGAAGCTGGTGGCGGGGGTCGACCCGCGCCGCGCGGCCCCGCCGTTCGCCCGCAGGTCCTTCCAGGAGCAGTGGCACGGCCCCGGCGACACCGCCTACGGCCTGCCCGGCCCGTACGACCTGCCCGGCCCACCGGGTCCGCCCGGTGCGCCCGATCCGCGTGACCGGCGCACCGTGCTGCTGTGGCCGGACACGTTCACCAACCACTTCCACCCGCACGTCGCCCGCGCGGCCGTCCGCGTCCTCCAGGACGCCGGCTTCCGGGTCGCGGTGCCGGACGGCGCGGTCTGCTGCGGCCTGACGTGGATCTCCACCGGGCAGTTGGCGACAGCCCGCCGGGTGCTCGACCGGAGCCTGCGCGTGCTGCGGCCGTGGCTGGAAGCCGGCACCCCGATCGTCGTCCTCGAACCCTCCTGCGCCGCCGTGTTCCGGGCCGACGCCGCCGAGCTGCTCCACGGCGACGCGGACGTGCACCGGCTGGGCGCGCTGACGCGCACCTTCGCCGAGCAGCTCGTCGACCACGCTCCCGACGGCTGGCGGCCGCCGCGGGCCGACCGGGCGGCGACCGTGCAGACCCACTGCCACCAGCACGCCGTCCTGGGCAGCGGCCCGGACCGCGAGCTGATGCGCCGCGCCGGCCTCGACGCCGACGTGCTCGACGCCGGATGCTGCGGTCTCGCCGGCGACTTCGGCTTCGTGCGCGGGCACTACGAGCTGTCCCTCGCCGTCGCCGAACAGGGCGTCCTGCCGGCCGTCCGCGACACAGCCCCCGGCGCGTTCGTCCTGGCGGACGGGTTCAGCTGCCGTACGCAGTTGGACCAGGCCGACACCGGGCGAGGGGCCCTGCACCTCGCCGAGGCGCTCGCCCTCGCCCTGGACGGGCCGCTGCCCGCAGACCACCCCGAGCAGGCCGTCCCACGCCCGCGACCCCGGCCCGGGCGGTCGCCGTCGGTGCCCTGGGAGCCCTGTTCGGGACCGCGGCCGGAGCCGCCGCCGCGTGCCGTCCCCGCCGCCGTGCAGCGGCCCGGCGCCAGGCCGGCGGCCCGCCGTGACCCGCGCCCGCGGTCCGGAGCCGGCCGTCGAGGCCCTCACGGTGCGGGTCCTCGACTTCCCCACCGACGCCCCGGAGGCCGACGGCACCGCCGCCTGGGACTCCACCACCATGGTCCTGGTCGAGGCGGCGTGCGGAGCCCACCACGGCTACGGATGGACCTACGGGTCCGGGGCCGCAGCCGTCGTCGTCACCGAGCTGCTGGCCGACCGGGTCACCGGCCGCCGCGCCTTCGACGTCCCGGCCGCGCACGAGGCCATGCACCGCGCCCTGCGCAACGCCGGCCGCCCGGGCATCGGCGGCTACGCCCTGTCCGCCGTCGACACCGCCCTGTGGGACCTCAAGGCCCACCTCCTGGAGATCCCGCTGGTCGACCTGCTCGGCCGGGCCCGCACCGGCGTCCCCGTCTACGGCAGCGGCGGCTTCACCACCTACGACGACCACCGCCTGGAGCGGCAGCTGCGCGGTTGGACCGCGGACGACCGGATCCCCCGCGTAAAGATCAAGATCGGTGAGGCGTGGGGTACCCGGGAGGACCGGGACCTGGCCCGGATCCGGCGGGCCCGCGAGACCGTCGGACCGGACACGGAGCTCTACGTCGACGCCAACGGCGCCTACTCCGCCCAGCAGGCGATCCGGATCGCCGAGCGCTTCCGGGAGTACGACGTCCGCTGGTTCGAGGAGCCGGTCTCCTCTGACGACCTGGAGGGCCTGTCCCGGGTCCGGGCCGCCACCGCCGCCGACGTGGCCGCCGGCGAGTACGGGTTCACCCTGCCCTACTTCGCGGCCATGGCCCCCGTCGTCGACTGCCTCCAGGCCGACGCCACCCGCTGCGGCGGGCTCACGGCCTGGTTGCGCGCCGGGGCGCTCGCCCAGGCGCACGGGCTGGAGCTGTCCGGGCACTGCGCACCGCACGTGCACGCCCACGCGGCGGCCGCCCTGCCCAACCTCCGCCACCTGGAGTGGTTCCACGACCACGTACGCATCGAACGCATGCTCTTCGACGGGGTCCTGGACCCGGCGGGCGGCGAGCTACGGCCCGGCGCCGACGGCTCCCCGGGCCTCGGCCTGACCCCGCGGCCGGAGGTGCTCGCGCGGTACGCCCGGCCCGCCGCGGGCCGCCCGCCGCAGCCCGACGCCACCTGACGCCGCCCCGACGGCAGACGGCCCGCGGCCGTAGCCAGGCGGCGGACGCGTCCCGACCCCGGACAGGAGGACCGCGACCGTGGCACCACCGCAGGCACCGCCCGCCGCTCCGCAGCCGCACGCCCTGCGCGACTACGCGCTGCTCGCCGACGGCCGGCGCGGCGCGCTCGTCGGTCCGCACGGCGAGATCGTGTGGATGTGCGCACCGGCCTGGCACGACGACGCCGTCTTCGCCGCCCTGATCGGCGGCCCCGGCTGGTACACCGTCACCCCGGCCGCCCCCTACGTGTGGGGCGGCTCCTACCGGCCGGGCAGTCTCGTCTGGTGCAGCCGGTGGGTGACCGGCACGGGCATCGTCGAGTGCCACGAGGCCCTCGCCTGCCCCGGGGACCGGCACCGCGCCGTCCTGCTGCGCCGCATCGAGGCGACCGACGGCCCGGCCGACGTGACGGTGCGGCTCCAGGTCGCCCCCGGCTTCGGCAGGCAGCGGCTGAGCGGGCTCGGGCGCGCGGAGAACGGCGACTGGACGGCCCGCGGCGGGGACCGGCTGCGGGTGCGCTGGAGCGGACCGCCCGGTGCCCGCCCCGCCGAGACCGGCGGGCATCCGGAGCTGCGCGCGCACCTGCACCTGGAACCCGGCGACCGCCAGGACCTCGTCCTGGAGCTCGCCGACGGGCCGCTCGGCCGCCGCGAGCCCGCCGACCGGCTGTGGCGGGCCACCGAGGAGGTCTGGGACGCCCGCGCGCCCGCCCTCCCGGACGTGCCCGGCCTGCGCGACGCCCGCCACGCGTACGCGGTCCTCAGGGCCATGACCGGCCCGGGCAGCGGTACGGTGGCAGCGGCGACCACCAGCCTGCCCGAACGCGCCGAGCGGGGACGCAACTACGACTACCGCTACGTCTGGATCCGCGACCAGTGCTACATCGGCCAGGCCGTCGCCGCCGCCGGGGCCCACCCCCTGCTGGACGACTCCGTCCGGTTCGTCGCGGCCCGCCTCCTCGAACACGGCCCCGACCTCGCCCCCGCCTACACCGTCGACGGCGGGCCCGTCCTGCCGCCCGCCCGGCTCGACCTCCCCGGCTACCCGGGCGGCTTCGACGTCATCGGGAACCGGGTCGGCCGACAGTTCCAGCTCGACTGCTTCGGCGAGAGCCTGCTGCTGTTCGCCGCCGCCGCCCGCCACGGGACGCCGGCCGCCGACGTCCGGCGCGCCGCCCGCATCGCGGCCGACGCCATCGCCGACCACCACACCCGCGAGGACTCCGGCATCTGGGAACTCCATCCCGACCGCTGGACGCACAGCCGGCTGGTCTGCGCGGCCGGGCTCCGCGCCGTCGCCTCCGTGCGCCCCTTCGCGGACCCCGGCCCCGCGGCGGGCTGGGAGGCCCTCGCGGACCGCATCACCGCCGACGCCGACCGCTGGCTGCACCCCAGCGGCCGCTGGCAGCGCTCCCCGACCGACCCCGGCGTGGACGCGGCGCTGCTGCTGCCCGCCCTGCGCGGTGCCGTGCCCGCCGAGGACCCGCGCAGCCTCGCCACCCTCGACGCGGTCCTCGCCGACCTCGCCCGGGACCACTACTGCTACCGCTTCCGGCACGACGAGCGGCCCCTCGGGGACACCGAGGGCGCGTTCCTGATGTGCGGGTTCCTCGTCGCCCTCGCCCACCACCAGCTGGGCCGGGCCGTCGAGGCCGCCCGCTGGTTCGAGCGCAACCGCGCGGCCTGCGGACCGCCGGGCCTGTACGCAGAGGAGTTCGACGTCACCCAGCGCCAGCTGCGCGGCAACCTGCCCCAGGCCTTCGTCCACGCCCTCATGCTCGAAACCGCCGTCCGCCTGGCCGACGACGCCTGACGCGTGACCCCCGCCCCGCCGGCGCCGCCCTCCCCGGGAGGTTTGCGGCCGTCCCGGGCGGACAAGCGCCCGTCATGACACCCCGGAACCGGACCCACACCCCCCGGACCGTTGTCGTCACCGGTGCGAGCGGCGGCGTCGGCCGCGCCTGCGCCCGGGCGTTCGCCGCCCGCGGCGACCGGCTCGCCCTCATCGCCCGCGGCCGGGCAGGCCTGCGCGCGGCACGGCTCGACGCCGAACGGGCCGGCGCGGCCGAGGTGATCACGCTGGAGCTGGACGTCGCGGACCCGGACGCCCTCGAAGCGGCCGCCCGGCGCGTCGAGGAGGAACTCGGCCCCCTCGACGTCTGGGTGAACGACGCCTTCACATCGGTCTTCGCCCCCTTCACCGAGGTCACGCCCGAAGAGTTCCGGCGGGTCACGGAGGTGACCTACCTCGGCTACGTGTACGCCACCCGCGCGGCCCTGGCCCGGATGCTGCCCCGCGACCACGGGGCGATCGTGCACGTCGGCTCCGCGCTCGCGTACCGCGGGATCCCGCTGCAGAGCGCCTACAGCGGCGCCAAGCACGCCCTGCAGGGCTGGCACGAGGCGCTGCGCTGCGAACTCCTGGCCTCCGGTACCCGGGTGCGCTCGACGATGGTGCAGCTGCCCGCGGTGAACACCCCCCAGTTCGACTGGGTCCGCTCCCGTCTGCCGCGGCGCGCCCAACCGGTGCCGCCGATCTACCAGCCGGAGGTCGCCGCCCGGGCGGTGCTGTACGCGGCCGACCACCCGCAGCGGCGGGAGTACTGGGTGGGTGCCAGCACGACGGCGACCCTGATCGCGAACGCGCTCGTCCCCGCCCTGCTGGACCGCCGTCTGGCGCGCACCGGATGCGCCGCACAGCAGACCGCGGAGCCGCAGCGCCCGGGCACCCCCGACAACCTCTACGCACCGGTCGACGCAGAACGGGACTTCGGGGCGCACGGCCGGTTCGACGACCGCGCCCGCGGCCGCAGCACGCAGCAGTGGGCCGCCCGGTGCCTCGACGAGCTGGCCGGGCGGCTGCGCCGCGCGGTGCGCACGCGCAGGTGACGGCCGACGGCTGACGCTACTGCCGAGCCCTCCTCGCCCGGTCGCGCGTCCGGCGCCCGGCGGAGCGGAGTTCCGGCACGGCGAGGGTGGCCCACACCGTCTTCCCGTCGGTCCGCCGGATGACGCCCCAGGCGGTGGCGAGGGCGTCGACGATGTGCAGGCCGTGTCCGTGGGGCTCGGCAGGCCGGTACGGGCGCACCAGCGGCTCCTGGCTGCTCGGGTCGGACACGCCGACGGTGAGCCGTCCGCCGTCGAGGTCGAGATCGAGGTCGATGCCGGTGGGCCCGCGCGTGTGGACGTAGGCGTTGGTGAGGAGTTCGCACGCCACGAGGACGGCGTTCTGGAACCCCTCGCCGCCCGGCCGGTCGGTGCACTCCGACAGCCGCCCGCGGACGAAGTCGAGCCCGGCTCCGGGCCTGCTGAAAGGGGAGGCCCCGAGGTCCCGGCGGTAGTGCAGGCGATGTCCGATCATGACTGCTCCCGCTCCGCGCGTTCCCGCGCCGTACCCCGGCAACCCCGTATCCGCCCGGCAACTCTCGGTGTTCGCTCCCCGGCCGTCGGCGCGCGGGGTTTCGTTCCGGGGCATCCCGGGCCGTACGGGCCCGCCGGTGCTGCGCGCCGTCACCCGGCACGCAGCCGGTCGGCCGCGCCACGGGTCAGGCCCACGCGGACCAGGCCGTCGGCCAGTCGGGCGAACTCGCGCCGCGGTACGAGCGCGGCGAGCTTCTCCGGCGTACGGGGCAGGCCGACGCCGGATGCCGCGTCACGCACCCGTGCGTCGGCGAAGGGCCGCAGCTCCGGCCAGACGGCCTGTGCCTCGCGGCAGAAGACGTCGGCTCCGGCCGGGCCGATCCTCGGCACCTCCTGGAGGAGCTCCCGTACGCGGGCCGGGTCACCGCCGGCCTCGTCCCGCAGGGCCCGCAGATCGCCGTTCCAGCGGTCGAGCAGCAGCTGCGCTCCCTCGCCGAGGGCGGTGGCCGTGCTCTCGTCGTACCTGCGGTAGTGCGCCCGTCCGAGCGCGTCGACGCGGTCCTGCCACTGCGCGTCCGCCATCCGCCGCGGTGTGCGCAGCCCGTCCGCGAACAGCTCCCGGGCCGCCGCGACCGCCGTGTTCGCACGGATGGGCGCCGACAGCAGCACGCACAGCACGAGCAGCTGGTACAGCGGCGCCGGAGTGTCGCGGAGCCGGATGCCGGCCTCGTGCACGTACGTCTCGCCGAAGTCGCGCAGGATCCGGCGGGCCATCGCCTTCGTGGAGTCCATCGGGTGTCCTTGCCGAGCGGTTCCGCGGGCGGGAGGCCCCGCCCCTTCCGGCCGGCGCCTGCCCCCGTCCCCGCGGGGCACTCCCGGTCGGGGGAAGGGGGGTTGCCCGGGCCGTTCGCGGGCAGGGGCAGGGTAGGTAGTCCGGGACACCGGACGCAGAGCTCCGGGAGGCACAGCCGTGAAGGGCACCGAGGACAAGCGGCAGGACCCGCCGAAGGGCCGCGAGGAGCGGGCGCAGAAGCATCCCGGACCGGATCCGGTCCACCCCGAGGCCAGCAAGCCGGTGGCCGGCAAGAGCCCCGAGGAACTGCGCAGGCAGCAGGAGCGGAGGATCGCCGAGGAGCGGGCCGGCGGCGCGCGGTGAGCGTCCGGGGCGCCCCCCGAACGGTCGACGGCCCTACGGCCCGTCGTCGTACATCCCCGCCTCGACCTCCAGGGCGAGTTCCTGGAGGACCTCGATCGAGGAGACCTCCGTCCGCCCGTTGTCGTGTGCGATCGCCAGGCTGGTGAACGCCAGGCTGAACCCGGAGACCATGGTGTGCAGGGCGGGGCCGAGGGCTCGGGACACGTGGGCCGCCACCTGCTGGGCAGACGCGTCGGCCGGCACCCTGATCGACGGCAGCATCTCGTTCAGGAGCAGGGTGGCCACGCCGGGCCCCGCTTCCTGTAGGTCGACGTCCTCGCCCGCCTCGGCGGCCAGGCGGATGTCCTGCGCCTCGGTGAGGATGCCGATCACTCGCTTGAGTATCTCTGCGCGTTCCATCTCGGGCAGCGTAGCTCCGCACGCCGCGGACCGCCGCCGGAGCCCTCTACCGGCCGCGGTCACCGACGGTGCCCGTGCGGACACGGGGGACACGGGGCGGGTACGGGTGGATGCTGGAGGAGGACCCGAAGCGTTCCGGCTGCAAGGGAGGAGCCCGCCATGAGCAGTACGGAGGTGACCGTGGTGGTCAGCGACTGCGCCGAGGAGGACGCCCGCGCCGTCTTCGCGACCCTGGACGCGGCCTTCACGACGGAGAAGACGACCAGGCCGCGCTCGGGCACCGGGGCGACGGTCTGGACGTCCGCCTATGACGTGGCCACCCCCGGCGAACGGAGCCCCGAGGCCGTCGCCCCCCTCGCACACCAGGTCAGCGTCGAGGCCCAGGGCGGCTATCGGGCGGTGGACCGACTGGTGGCCGTACTGGACTCGGCGTTCGTGATCGACACGGTGGGGACCGCCGCCGGCGACCAGGAGAAGGACATCCACCTGCGCCTCCACGGCCGCACCATGGTGTGAAGCGCCCGTTCCGGGGCAGGGGACCCCACGAGAACGGCTTTCCCGAAGGGCCGCGCGGTGGGCACCCCTTCTCCTCGTGCCGCGCGGCCGACGGGCTGGAGGGCGTCCCTTCAGCCCGTCTCCCATGCCCGGGCAGCGCTGGCCGCCCTGGCCGCCGGGGCCGTCACTGCCGGCCGAACGTGTCGAGCAGCAGCTTCGCGGCCACCGCCGACCCGTCGGAACGGATCCTCCCGGCCACCTCGGTCGCCCGGGCCCGGGTCGCGGGAGCCAGGGCCGTCCGGAGCGCCGCCGACAGGGACTCGAAGGTCGGGGCCGGACCGTCGTGGGCGGCGCCGATGCCCAGGTCGGCCACCCGGCCGGCCCAGTACGGCTGGTCCGCGAGCTGCGGCACCACCACCTGGGGCGCGCCGGCCCGGGAGGCCGTGGTCGTCGTCCCCGCGCCGCCGTGGTGCACGACGGCGGCCACCCGTCGGAACAGCGCCTGCTGGTTGACCTCGCCGACGGCGAAGCAGTCGTCCCGGTCGTCGATCAGGGCCAGGTCGGCCCAGCCGCGGGCCACGACCGCACGCAGGCCCTGCGCCCGCACCGCATCGATGGCCACCCGGGCCACGTCCGCCGCGGCGTGCATCGGCATGCTGCCGAAGCCCACGTACACCGCAGGCGCACCCGCGTCCAGGAACGCCAGCAGATCGGCCGGCAGCGGCCGGGGGTCCGGCAGGATCCACGCGCCGGTCTGGACGACGTCGAGGCCCGGATCTCCCCGCCACGGATCCAGCACCGGGTCAGTCGCCAGCCACGGCCGGTCGCCGATGACGTAGTCGCGGACGTCGGCCACCGGCGGCAGGCCGATCGACGCCCGGCTCGTGTTGAGCGCCCCGCCGAACAGCGCGTTGATGCTCTGCGCGTCCACCTCCCACAGCGCCCGGTGGTCGGTCACGTCCGCCGGATGCGGCCGGCCCGGGTACGCGAGCGGCGGCCGGTGCGGGGACGGCAGGGTGAGCTGCTGGAACGTCACGGACACCGACGGGACGCCCAGTTTCTCCGCCACCGACCTCGCGCCCGCCGCGGCCGGCATCGCTCCGGTCGCCACCAGCACGTCGCACCCCTCCGCCGCCGCAGTGACCCCGTCCACCAGGCCGGCGATCAACGCGGCCGCGCGCTCGGGCAGCGACGACGGCGCGGGCGCCGCGACCGTCAGCGCCCGCGCCGACGGCCCGACCGGCACCAGCGGGACCCCGACGGCGGCCAACCGCCGTGCGAAGTCCTCGTCCGGCGGTGCACACACCCGCACCTCCGCGCCGAACGCCCGCACCTGCTCCGCGAGTCCGACCAGCGGCTCGACGTCCCCGCGCGACCCGTACGTCGACAGCACCACACGCATTCGGCACACCCCGTTCCCTCACCCACACTGTTCAGACCGGTGATTCTGCGTCACCTCCAGCACCTTGCCGCAAGCCCCCCGGTGCGCTATAGGTTGGGAGTGGAAGGCGCGGGACCAGCCCCCTTTCCCCGAAACGCCCGCCACGAGCAGCCCGTTCCCACACGGAACAATGAGCGGTGCCGGTACGCGCATCCGGTCAGCGGGGCCGGGGCGGCACGAGCCCCGCCTCATAGGCGGCGATGGCCGCCTCCACCCGGTTGCGCGCCCCCAACTTCGCGAGCACCGCGCTGACATGGGCCTTCACCGTGCCCTCGACCAGATGCAGCCGGCCTGCGATCTCCGCGTTGGACAGCCCCGCCCCGAGCCCGGCCAGCACCTCCCGCTCCCGGTCCGTCAGCCGCTCCAGCGACCGGTGGGGGTGTGCAGCCCGGTGGGCGCGGAGCCCGGCGATGACCCGGCCGGCCACCCTCGGGGACAGGTAGGCCCCGCCGGCACCCACCGCCCTCACCCCGTTCAGGAGCTCGCGCGGGTCGTCCGCCTTCAGCAGGAATCCGTCCGCGCCCTCCTCCAGGGCCCTCGTCACGTAGGCGTCCTGCCCGAACGTCGTCAGCATGATCACACCGACCGCCGGTAGCTGCCCGTGCAGCCGCGCCACCGTCGTCAGGCCGTCCAGGACGGGCATCTGGATGTCCAACAGGACCACGTCCGGCCGGTGTCGGCGGGCCAGCGCGAGGGCCTCGCGTCCGTCGCCGGCCTCGGCGACCACGTCCACCTGCGGATCGCGGGCCAGGATGGCCCGCACCCCGGCACGGATCATCGCCTCGTCGTCGGCCACCAGGACCCGGACCGGTCGGCTGCTCGCTGTCGTCTCGTCCACGAGCCGAGCCTACGGCCGCCGCCCCGCCGGCAGAGCGGCGCGCCCCGGAGATCCGCCCGGGGGCGGGGCGCACCCCCGACGAAAGGCAGGAAGCCCCTGCCGATCGACCGATGGGCCCCGGACCTGCGGACTCCTAGCGTCGCTTCCGTACGGGAAGGACGACGGCAGATGAAGGAAGACGAAGGAAGCCCATGATCACCCTCCGAGGACTGACCAAACGCTACGGCGACACCCTCGCCGTGGACGACCTCACGCTCGAGATCAGGGCGGGCCGCGTGACCGGCTTCCTCGGCCCCAACGGGGCCGGCAAGTCCACCACGATGCGCATGATCCTGGGCCTGGACCACCCCACCCGCGGGCGGGCCCTGATCGCCGGCCGTCCGTACGCGGACCTGCGCCGCCCGCTGTGCGCGGTCGGGGCGATGCTCGACGCCCGGGCCGTCCACCCGGCCCGTTCCGGCCGGGCGCACCTCGTCGCCCAGGCCCGGGCCAACGGCATCCCGGTGCGCCGCGTCGACGAGGTGCTGGAGACGGTGGGCCTGGCCAAGGTGGCGCGGCGGCCGGCCGGCACGTACTCGCTCGGCATGAGCGGTCGGCTCGGGGTGGCGGGCGCCCTGCTCGGCGATCCGCCCGTACTGATCCTGGACGAGCCGGTCAACGGCCTCGACCCGGACGGCGTGCGGTGGATCCGCGGGCTCGTGCGGGAGCGGGCGGCCGAAGGGCGCACCGTGTTCCTCTCCAGCCATCTGATGAGCGAGATGCAGCTGACGGCCGATCACCTCGTCGTCATCGGACGCGGACGCCTGCTGAGCGACACGTCCGTGCAGGAGTTCCTCGCCACCGCCTCCCCCGCCTCCGCGCGCGCATCGGTCCCCGACCCCGCGGAACGGGCGACGCTGGTCCGCCACCTGATGGCGACCGACGGGGTCGGTGTCGAGACGTCCGCCTCCGGGGAGATCGCCGTCGAAGGGCGGACCGCCGCCGAGGTCGGCGACCTGGCCCACCACTGCGGCGTCCGGTTGCACGGGTTGAGCGACGTCCGGGTCTCGCTGGAGCAGGCGTACATGGACCTGACCGCGCGCAGCGTCGAGTACGCGACGCGCAGCGCCGAGGGCGCGACGGCCGCCACCGGGTACGCGACGGACGGCGCCGGCGCGACCACCACCGCCGCACCGAACGAAGGGGGACGACGGTGACCGGACCGATGACCCGCCGCCCCGGCCGGGGCACCGCCGCGGCGGTCGCCTCCGAATGGACCAAACTGTGGTCGGTCCGGGCCCCTACCTCTGCCTCCTCGCGGGCCTCGCGATCACCGGGGTCTTCACCTACTACTACGCCTCGATCGCCCGCATCAACGGGCACCCCGTCCAGCCCGTCGGCAACGCGGCGGCGTCCTCGGCCGTCCTCTCCCAGTTCGCCGTGGTCGTCCTGGCCACGGTCGTCGTGACCTCGGAGTACTCGGCGGGGAGCGTGCGCGCTTCCCTGCTGTGGGTGCCCCGCCGGCACCGGGTGCAGGCGGCGAAGGCGCTGGTGGCGGCCGCGGTCGCGTTCGTCGCCGGCACCGCGTACGCGGTGGTGGGCACGGCCGTGGCCTGGGGGGCGTTCGACGGGCGGGCCACCTTCGAAGCCGGCACCACCCTCGGCCAGGTCCTGGCCGTCGGCGTCTACCAGGCACTGGTCGCAGTGCTGACCGTCGGGGTGGCCTTCGCGACCCGTCACCCGGCCGGTGCGCTGTCGCTCCTCGTCACCCTGCTGTGGGCGCTGCCGAGCGTCCTCCTGGGCCTCGGCGGCACCCTGCTCGCGGCGGTCGACGACCATCTGCCGTACGGCGCGGGGGACCGCTTCATGCGGGCCGGCACCGAAGCCGGGCACAGCTCGGCGACGGCGGCCCTGACGGTGGCGGCGTGGGCCGCCGCAGCGCACCTCGTCGGCCTGTACGTACTGCGCCGCCGCGACGCCTGACACCACGTCGGGTCCCCACCGGCCCGTGGCGGGACGCCCGCCGGCGCGCACCCGCGCCGGCGGGCGTCCGGGCCCGTCCCGCAGAATCGACCGGGCGGCCGAGGACACCATCGGAAGGACGATCGACGCACCATGCTGTACGCGCGCATACCCCGGGTCCGGGGCCGGGCGGCCTGGACCGTGCTCGCTGACACGGCCCTCTGGGGCGCGTTGGCCGCCGCCACCGGTTACGGGTTCCGGGACGCCCGCACCGCCTCGCCGGTCCTGGACCTGCTGCTCCCGTTGGCCGTCCTCGCGACGGCCGTACCACTGTCGCACCGTCGCCCGGGGCTCGCGGTGGCCCTCGTCAACGGACTGTGCGCGCTGGGCCTCGCCGACTCCGCGACCCCCGCCAACGCCCACGTCCTGTCGCTGGCCGCGATGTGCTGTCTGCTGGGCGCCCGCGTCGCCCCGGCCCGCGCCCCGCTGTTGGTGCTCGCCGGCTGCCTGGCGGTCGACGTCGCGGTGTGTGCCGTGCTGCGGGTGCAGGTCGTGTGGTGGTTCTACGCGCTGACGGTGCTGCCCGCGGCCCTCCTGCTGCCGTGGCTGGCCGGACGCCACTGGCGCGGCCGGCGCGAACTGGTGCGCGAGGGATGGCGGCTGGCCCGCAGCATGGAAGAGCGGCAACACCTGGCCGCGGAGCGGGCACGGCTGGCCGAACGCGCGGACATCGCGGCCGACATGCACGACTCCCTCGGGCACGTCCTGAGCCTGGTCGCCCTGCGGGCCGGGGCCCTGGAACTCTCTCCCGACCTCACCGAACGCGACCGTGCCGACCTCGCCGAACTGCGCGGGACGATCGCCGACGCCGTCGAGGGACTGCGGGAGACCGTCGCCGTGCTGCGCGACCCGCCCGGAGCGGACACGGGCACGGGGACAGGGACGGGCCTGCCCGTCGGCGACACCGTCGAGGACCTGCTCGCCCGCGCGGCCGCCTCCGGGGTGCCCGTACGCTGGGAGCGGCGCGGGCCGGTGCCCCCACTGTCCCCCCTCGTCGAACGCGGGACCTACCGGGTGGTGCAGGAGGCCCTCACCAACGCCGTGAAACACGCGCCGGGCAGTGCGGTCCGGGTCCGGATCACCCACGAGGGCGACCGCACCCGTGTCGGCGTCCTGAACACCGCGGCACCGACGGACGGTCCCGCGCCGCCGCAGGGCCCCCGGACCGCGGCGGGTGGCGGGCACGGGCTGACGGGCCTGCGGGAGCGGGTGGCGGTCCTCGGCGGCGTACTGCACACCGGCCCGTACCGGGGCGGGTTCCGCGTCACCGCCGTCCTCCCGCACCAGACCCCGGCCCGTCCGACGACCCCGGCGCCGGACGGTCCGCGCCCGCGCCGGCACACGAACCCCGCCACGGAGACGGGCGCGGGTACGGCCACGGGCACGGGCGCGGGCGCCGGCATCCCCCTGGAATCCGCCCGGCGGCTGGCCGACGTCCGGCGCGCCGCCCGCCGCCGGTCCGTCGTCGCCTTCGCAGCCCCCGTCGTCGCGGCGGCGTTCTTCGTGCCCGCCGCTCTCTACCTGGCCTGGCAGCTCACGACCAGCGTGCTCCCGCCGTCCCGCTTCGACCAGGTGGAGACCGGCCGGTCCCGTACCGAACTCGCCCGACTGCTGCCGCCCCGCTCCTTTCCCCACCCGCCCGACCACGCCCGCTCCGCACCCCGGCCGCCCGGTACCGTCTGCGTGTTCTACCGCTCCGGCCGCGACGTCCTGGACCAGGTCGACCTGTACCGCCTGTGCTGGGAGGGCGACACCCTGGCCGCCAAGGACACCCTGCCCGCGCGCAGGCCCTGACCCGGCCCGCCCCCGGCCGGGTCGTCATACGGTGGTCTCAGGCCCAGGGGAGGGTGCGCCAGGGGCTGGCGGGGTCGGTGGTCAGGACCCGGTGGACGCGCAGCGCGGTCTCGTACGACTCCCCGAACTCCTCGCCGTCGAAGTGCAGACAGCGGCCGAGCAGGTACGCCGCCGAGAAGTCCTCCCAGGAACGGTGGTGGGCGTGCGCGAGACGACCGGCGCGGACGACCGCCGCCTCAGCCTCCTGCAGGGAGCACAGCCGGGCGGCCAGCCCCCAGCGGGCCATGCCGGAGGCCCGGCCGTGGTCCCACGCCTCGATGGCGCGCACGTACCCGCGTTCCGGGAGCAGCCCGTCGGCGCGGAACCGGGCCTCGTAGCGGGTGATCCGCCCGATCAGCCGCCGTACGCAGTCGACCTCGGACTCGACCTCGGACGCGGTCGGCGCCTCGCCCCGGGTGACGCCGTCGGGCGTCAGCACCGGCTCGGCGGCCTCCTCGGCCCGGCGGCGGACGACCTGGGCGGCGGCCGTGCGCCAGCGCTCGGCGTCCACGGGGCCGGCGAAGTCGAGGGCCATCTCGCGCCGCAGCTGGAGGACGAACCTCCAGGTGCTGCTGACCATGCGGGCGCTCAGCAGCGTCTCCTGCATGTCGAGCCAGTCCTGCCGGGTGGTGACGCCCCACCACTCGTCGAGGATCTTCTTCTCGGCGGCGTAGCCGTCGCCGTGGTAGGCCATCGCGTTCCAGAACCGGCCGTTGCGGACCGACAGGTGCGCGCCGACGGCCAGGCCGAACGCCACGTGGCCCTGCCGCGGGCCACCGACTTCGAGGGTGTGGACGGTGTCCCGGGCGAGACCGGGCTGCTCCACTCCGGCGTAGTGCCGCCGCCACAGCTCCCGGGCCTCGGGGCCGGCCGGAAGCACGCCCTCGCAGGGGCTGCCCGGGTTCACCACCAGGAAGGGCGGGTCACCGGGCTCCCACACGCCGGCGAACCAGCCGAGGGAGTAGCCGTTGAAGACCGGGTCGGGCGCGGGCGGCGGGAGCATCCCGGCGGTGTAGACGGCCAGGCAGGAGGTGCCGGTCTGCGGGTTCCAGTACGGGTGGAAGCGGCTGGTCCCGCGGTTCGCGTCGACCGCCGCCTTGGACTGCATCATGAACAGGTCGGCCCGGGCGACGAGATCGTAGTACGCGGTCCAGTCGCCCCGTACCTTCGCCTCGTACAGTCCGCGTTCCAGGACGCTCGGCGCCCGCCACGCCTGCACTCCGGCCGGCAAGCCCCCCTCGTGACCCACTGTCAGACCCATGGCCGAACCCTACGCGGCCGGCGTCCCGTTCCGGACTCCGTCGCCAGGGCCGTGCTGAGCCGGCGGAGCCAGTCCCGCGCGGTGCCCTGAGCTTCGGGGTGGTCGGCCCGGAACGCCGCCCAGTCCGCTTCGTCGAACCGCACCGTATCCAGGCGGGGGGCGCCGTCCGGTGCGACGGCGGCGGAAACGCCGGTGGAGCCACCGAGGACCTTCCGCAGGAGCCGCGGTGCGGGGCGGGTGCGGGGGTCCTCCGCCAGGAGGACGGCGTCGTACAGGTCCTTGCACCGGGGTCCGGTGGGGGCTGCGGCGTCGGCGTACAGCCACAGGAGCTTCCAGGCGAGCGAGAGTTCCCGGCTCGCCGTGCGGACGAGCGTCGGAGCGCCCTCGTCCCCACGGGGCACCAGCGTCCACACCGGAGGATGGGGAATCCCCTCGTCCAGGGCGAAGTCGAGCTGGACCTCGCCGCCGGGCGTCCCCTCGGCCCGCCACGGGATGAACATGCGTGCTCCGGCCGTGTCGCCGCCCCCGTAGGCGTACCCCCAGGTGTGGTCCCGGCGGGCCCCGTCGGCATCGAGCACCACTCCCGGTGCGGCTTCCGGCCGTCGGCGCACCAGGTCGAGCAGGTCGTCGTACGGGGGCACGGGGTCCGCGGGATCGGGGTCGACGTCCCAGCGCAGCCCTTCCGGGGGAGTGCGCGGGCGCAGACCGCGCGTCTCCCACTCCGCCTCCCCGTCGGTCCAGATCTCGTACCGGGCCGCGCCGTCGAAGGCCTCGGGCCACTGCTGGACGAGGTCGGTCCCCGCCACGTACGGGTAGGGGTGCAGGACGTCCAGGGGGGTGTGCAGTTCCGGTAGGACCACGAAGTCCAGGTCCGCCGGCTCACGCGCCTGGCTCCCGGCCCAGGCGGGCATGACCATGCTCCCGCGCAGGACCAGGTTCTCGCTCCACGGGGCCCCGGCGATGAGTCCCAGCACGTGGTCGAGGGCCGCCCGGTGAGGACGGCACCCCCGGGCCGTGGCACGATCCTTCACTGCACCCTCGTCATCGATCACGTGTTCCAGCAGGACTGTAGGCCGCCGGCACTGCCGCAGCAAACACCGGACGCACCACGACGGGCCCGTACCGCAGCCTCCGGGGCGGGGCGAAACTCCCTCGACGGGGACGGGCCGCCCCACGATCATGAACGGGTGACCCCGACCGCATCGGCAGCCAGCATGCTGCAGGACCACGCCGCCCTCTGGCGCACGGGAGAGATCAGTGCCGCTGACCTCGTCGGCGCGGCCTGCGACGCCCTCGTCGCCGGCCTCGACGGCCCCGCCCTGCGCATCCTGGCCGCCCGCACCCGCGCCGAAGCGGACCGCGACGTACCCGAACTGCTCCCCGAAGCCCTCGCCGAACTCGGCCTGACCTTGCACCCGGTCGGCTCCGAGGCCGGCCTGGAGGCCGCCGCCCGGGCCCTCGCCCGCCGCATGCTGGCCGGCGAGCTCACCCCGAGGGAGTTCTCGCGCCGCGTGTACCGCCGCTTCGGATACGAACTGGCCCTGACGGAACGACTCACCGACCTCGACCACGAGTACGACGTCCTCGCGTACGGCGACAGGACGGAGGACGAGATCACCGCCGAGGTCGTGTCGGAAGCCCGCCGTCTCGCGGCCCACCGCCCCTGACCCCGCGCCTCGGACGCGACACCCCACCGACACCCGCGGCGGCCGGCGCCGCGGGCGCCCGGTACGTGCTGCCCCCGGGAACCCCGACGACGTGGCCGCCTGCCTGCGGATCGCACACCGCAGGGCTCCGACCCGGTACCTGGCCGGAGCCGGGTCGCGCCGCCGGCCGCCGGCGACGGGGAAGGCCCCGTACCCCAACGGCCCGTTCCTGCAGCGCCGGAGAGCCGTGGTGACCTCGCTGACGCTGGCCCTCCACCCGGCTCCGGAGCGGCACCAGCGCGTCACGGCCCGGTGGCCGGCCGATCCGGCCGGCGGCCCACCACGGCTACCGGCGGTGTTCGACGACGCGTGGACCGGATGCGAGGAGCTGCGGGCGGACGGCGCCGGGTGCGCCCGGGACAGCAGCAGCCGAGGGCTGGCCTGCGCGTACCGGCACGAGCCGGCCGGGACGCCGGGGCCGCCCACCGGACCCCGGCAGGGGTCGCTGCGGGGTGCTCCGGCGTCCGCCCCCGCGCTGCCCTTCCGCCCGTGCGGGGCCGCGTAACGGGTGGTGGGTGACGTCACCCGGCGCGGTGCCCGCCGTATCGGTTCGCCCGGGCGACCGGCCGGGCGCACACCCACGGCGTGACACCGCACGGCGAGCGCCGTCGGCGTGCCGGGAGCCTTCTCCGCGGGCTCCCCGTGCAGCTTGCTGCACCCACCGGGTTCAGCAAGCTGCCGCCCGGTGCGGCCGGGGCGCGGCCGCTGGGAAGCGACGGTTGATCCATCACTGACAGACCACCGATGAGCAGGGGGAACCCATGTCCCACACCCGTTCCGTCTCAGCGCCCCCGCCCGCAGCGGCAGCCGCGACGGGGCCCGCCGCCGTCGCCGAACCGGCCACCGCACCCGCGCCCGAGTCGGGGCCGAGGTCGGGGCCGGCCCGGCCGCGCAGCGCATGACGCTCCTCGCAGCGCTCAGCACCGCCGCCGTGCTGTTCCTGGGCGTGGGGACGACCGCCCTGGAGGGGCCGCCCGGACCGCCGTGCTGGTGATCGGCGGACTCGGCGTCGTGGCCTGCGCTTGCAGCGCTCGGAGCCGCACGGGCGCGCGGCCGGTCACCGCGGTCCTGAGCCCCCGTCGGCGCGGTCCGGCGCGCGGCCTGCTCACAGCCAGCCGCGCTCCCGGGCCCGCAGCGCAGCCTGGAACCGGTTCGTGGCACCGAGGCGCAGTTCGACGGCCGACTCCCACATCCGCTCGAACAGCGACACCAGCGTCGTCACCAGCCCCGGTTCCCGTACGAGCAGGGCCCCGCGCATCGTGTCGGCGGGGTCGATCGGGGTCAGTGCGGCAGCCCGGTCGCAGATGATCAGGCGGTCCAGGCGGTCCGCATCCGCACCCCGCGGCGCAGCACCCGCAGGTCCCTCGGGCGGGAGTGCGCGATGTTGTGGGCGGCCATGACCCCGCGCGGGTTGGTGGTGAGGGACTCCGTCCGTGTGAAGAAGGCGAGTTCGTCGATGGCGGCCCGGACCGTGTCCGTGCCCTGCCACTGCCGGACCGGGGGACCGGCGAGATGGTCCGGCGTGCCCCCCGCCGCGAGGCCGATGTCCCGTTCCGCGAGCAGCGAGTCCACGATCCCGGACGCGGCCACCTTCTCCTCGAACTCCGCGCGCAGGGCCGCGGCATGCCGTTCCACCTGCCGGTCCACCAACTGCTCGACCGCCTTGGCGGGCGGTACGGACCGGTGGACGCCGGCAGTGGACTCGGGGGCCAGGCCGAGCCCGACGAGGTCCGCGACCGGCTCCTGGCCGGCGGGCCGAGCGGTGCCACCCGAACGCAGCAACTGCCGGTAGGCGTACGCCCAGGAACCCCAGGTCCGGTTCCGTCATCGGTCCTCCACCGCAATGATCACCGGAACGGACCCTAACCGCCGGCCCGCACGGGGCCGCGGGCGCCCCGGGCCGCTCGTTGGCACCCGGGCACGCCCACCGGTAGGTTCGGGGCCCCGGAACCCGAGAGGCCAGGGACGTGCGGATGCAGGGTGGCGGAGTGACGGAGACCGACCTGGTGCTGGGCGACGGCCGGACGCTCCACGTCTACGACACCGGCGCCCCCGCCCACGCCCCCGGCGGTGAACGCCTCGCCGTCGTCTGGCACCACGGCACCCCGAACATCGGCGCGCCGCCCGTGCCCCTCTTCCCCGCCGCCGAACGGCTCGGCATCCGCTGGGTGTCGTACGACCGGCCCGGCTACGGAAGGTCCACCCCGCGCCCGGGCCGGGACATCGCCTCGGCCGCGGCCGACGTGGCCGCCGTCACCGAGGCGCTCGGCATCGACCGCTTCGCGGTCATGGGCCATTCCGGTGGCGGCCCGCACGCCCTGGCCTGCGGGGCCCTGCTGGCCGACCGCGTCCTCGCGGTGGTCTGCGGCGCCGGCCTGGCCCCGTTCGGCGCCGAGGGGCTCGACTGGTACGCGGGCATGACGGAATCCGGCGCCGCGTCCCTGCGCGCGGCCGCCGCGGGGCGCGCGGCGAAGGAGCGCTACGAGGCGAACGCCGCCTACGACCCGGAGATGTTCACCCCCGAGGACCATGCCGCGCTCGTCGGCGACTGGTCGTGGTTCGGCGACGTCGTCGGCCCGGCCGTGGAGGCCGGTCCGGGCGGGCTGATCGACGACGACCTGGCCTTCGTCGCCCCCTGGGGAGCGGATCCGGCGCGGGTCCTCGCCCCGGTCCTCTTCCTGTACGGCGCCCGGGACCGGATCGTGCCCAGCTCGCACGGCCGGTGGTTGGCAGGCCGGTGCCCGTCCGCGGAGCTGCGGTTGTGCCCCTCCGACGGGCACATCTCCGTCCTCGACGCCGGTCCGGCCGCCCTGGAATGGCTCGTGGACCGCTCCGCCCGCTGACCGACCGGCCGGCCGGCCGACCGGCAGTCTCGGCGCGACGCACCTACCCGCGTACGGCGCTCAGCTGCGCCGCCGTCGACGCCATGCGTGTCGGGGGTTCCCAGGTCCACGTGCGGACGGAGTCGAAGCCGGCCGCGGTGACGACGCGGGCGAGCGCGGGGAGGCCGGCCGGCAGCCACCTCTCGTGGGCGGAGAGGACCAGACGGCCGCCCGGCCGCAGGACGCGGTGGAGTTCGGCCAGGGCGGCCGGAACGTCGGGCCACAGGTGCAGGTTGTTGACGGAGACGACGACGTCGGCGCAGGCGTCGGGTTGACCGGTACGCGCGGCCGTGCCGAGGGCGAGGCGGAGACGGCCCTGCGCGAGCCCGGCCGCGCAGCGGCGGCGGGCCGTGGCCAGCATGAGGTCGGAGGGGTCGATGCCGACGACGTGGGCCGACCGCCGGGCGGCGGCCGCGAGCCCGACGCCCGGCCCGGGACCGATGACGAGGACGACGTCCGCTTCCGTGGGTGCGGCGACGGCGACCACATGGCGCTCGGTGGCGGCGTTGCCGTGGGCCATGAGCCGGCCGCCGAGACGGCCCAGCAGACCACTCGGCCGACCGAACGCCCTGGTCAGGAGCTGCCGTGTGATGCTCTCCACGTCCTCATCGAAGCACACGCCCCGCCGCCCGCGCCGGCGCCACGGGCCCACGGCGCGGTCGCGCCGACACCGACGCCGTGCCCATGTCCGCCCGATCGAATGATCACAAGCGGTCTGTACCATTCCGCCGATCCGCACGGCACCATGTGCCTCGTACATGTGATGATCAGGGGGGATTTTCCGTATGAGGAAGACAACTGCCACCGCCGCTGCCGTCGTTGCGCTCGCAGGACTCGTCACGGCCGCCGGGCCGGCCGGCGCCGCGGGCTGCACACCGGAACTGCGGACCCTGGACGCCCTGTCCACCGCGGGGCCGACCCGCAGCGGGACCGTGCACGGTCTGGGGCGCGGCGACCTCGCGGTCGGCACGAGCAACGGCCTGCCGGTCTACTGGACGGGAACCACCGCGCACGCCGTGCCGCTGCCCGACGGCTGGACCGGGGGCACGGTCGGCTCCGTCAGCGACGACGGCATGATGGTCGGCACGCTGACCCGCGACGTCGACACCACGGCCGCGTTCGGCTACCGGCCGGGCGACGCCCAGGTCCGGCTGCTGACCGGCCCGACCCGTTCCGGCGCGACCGCGGCGATCAGCACCACCGGGCGGGTGGTCACCAGCGAGAACGGCGTCGCGAAGGAGTGGGCGAACGGCTCGGTCGTCCGCGAACTCCCGGCGCCCGCCGACGCGTACCCGAACAGCCGGCTGTCCGTCAGCTCGGTCAACAAGCGCGGGGACGTCCTCGGCAACCTGTACAGCGAGTTCTGGAACCAGGAGACCGACGAGATCATCATGCGCTCCTACCCGGTGGTCTGGCCGGCGGGCGGGTACCCGGCGTACAGCCTCCGGGCCTGGAACCAGGAGGCGCAGATGCACTCCACGATCGGCAGTGCCATCGACAACCGGGGCCGGGTCGTCGGCCACGAGTGGACGGCCTGGCGCGAGCTCCAGCACCTCCGGCCGGCGACCTGGAAGCAGCCGTACGACGCGCTGCCCGCCGAGCCCGGACGGCTGGCCGGCGAGGAGGACCTGTCCCTGGACGCCACCAGCCCCACCAGCGGGGCGGTGGTCGGCGCGGCCGTCTCCTTCGAGGAGGGCTGGAGGAAGAGCTCGCAGCCCGCGTACTGGCCCGGAAAGGGGCCGGTACTGGCCCTGCCCGGCGGCTCCGGTCCTCGCCGCGGCAGCGCCCACGCGGTCACCGACGACGACCGGGTCGGCGGCAGCGTCCTCGACGAGAACGGGCTCGGCCGCGCCACGGTGTGGACCTGCGCGAGCAGGCAGGCGTTCCTGCCGGGGGCCTGACGGGCCACCGGCAGGACGGACCGGGGGTAGGGAAAACCCGACCCCCAAGTGTCCGCCCGGGTGGGCAGACCCGGCGGGGTGGCCGCGGCTGCAATGGGAGCCATGACCTCCTCCCGTACCCGTACTCATGCCGGTACCCGTGCCCGCACCCGAACGCGCTGGTGGGCCCTCGGCTGGCTGTGCGCGGCCGCTTGGGCACTGTCCTTCCCGTGGGTGTCCGAGCTGGCCACGCACCGGCTGTGGGGGTGGTGCGCGGCCGCCGGATACCTCGGCGCCGCCTGCGCCACGCGGCTGCGGCGGCCCCGCGCCGCCCTCGTGTTCGCGCTGGCCGGAGCGGTCGCCGTCCCGCTGCTGTACCTGGCGTGGACCGGGCAGGGCCAGTCGGAGGTCGCCGTCATCGAACGGTCCGGCCGCCTGCTGCTGGAGTCCGGCAGCCCGTACGTCGACGGGCCCGGCCGGGTCGAGGAGTACACCCCGTACCTGCCGGGCATGGCGCTGTTCGGGATGCCTCGGGCGGTGCTCGGGGACTCCGGCGGGCTGCTGCGGCTGCTCGGGGACGCCAGGATCTGGTGTGCCGCGGCCCTGCTCGGCGGGATGCGGGGCGGGCGCAGGCTGCTGGGCGCACCTGACGCCGGTCACCGCGGGCTGCTGCCGCTGCTGGTCGCCTCCCCGGTGGTGGCGCTGCCGCTGTCGGTGAGCGGGGTGGACCTGCCGCTGGCCGGACTGTGCTGCCTGGCGCTGGCGGCTGCCGCGACGGGGCGGCCCGTGGCGGCGGGCACCGCGCTGGCCGGGGCGTGTGCGGTGAAGTGGACGGCCTGGCCGGCCGTACCCGTGGCGGTGGTGCTCCTGGCAGCGGTGTACGGGTGGCGGGCGGCAGTGCGCTGCGGGCTGATCGCGTCGGCGGGGACGGCGCTGGCGGTGCTGCCGGCGGCCCTGCTGCAACCCGCCGAACTGGTCCGGCAGGTGTTCGCGTTCCCGACCGGGCGCGCCGACGTGCCGACCCCGGCGCGGAGCCCCCTGCCCGGCCGCCTGATCAGCGAACTCGGGCCGTGGGGCTGGTGGGTGACGGTCGCCCTGCTGCTCCTCGGCGGCGCGGCGGTGGCCGTCTCGCTGGTCCTGCGTCCGCCGCGGACCGTGGTCGCCGCCGCCGACCGGCTCGCCGTCGGCCTGACGGTGGCGTTCCTGCTGGCCCCCGCCGGCCGGTTCGGCTACCTGGCGCTACCCGTGCTGCTGGCCCTGTGGGCCCGGTCGGCGTCCCCGGCCCCCACGGCGCCCCCGACCTCCCGCGTCGTCGCCTCGTCGACACCAACGGCCTCCGTGGGCCCCCTCGTCTGCGGGCCCGTGCCGGGCGGAATCCTCCCGGGTGGCCCGGGAGGAGAAGACGTGGAGTCCGGCGCAGGGTCTCGCGAGGTGACCACCAGCAAGTCCCCAGAAGGACCCGGAGGTCGCCGCGCGGTGTCCGCCGCCATTCCCGGGCTTCACCGTGTGCGACAGGGCCGACGGCGCACTGCCGCCGGCCCTGAACACTCACCTTTTCACTACCGTCTTAGAAGCCGAGGGTTCCCAGCAGGCCGGTGACCGGCGATATGAGGTCGTGCCCGAATTGCGTGATCTTCGTTGCCACAGGGGCCACCACCTTCGTTTCTTCGATCTTGCTGAGCGCGCCGATCCACTTGGACTGGCCGAGGGTGAGGATTCCCAGGGCGGTGCCCCCGAGCGACGTCTTGAACTCGCCGCTCGTCCATCCGTAGCCGAATCCGGTGAGCACGGTGCTGACGACGGACAGTCCGATGGAGGTGTACGCGAGCCCGGCGGCGATGCCTTCCAGGGGCGGGAAGAAGATACCGGCGACACCGAAGCCCGCCGAGAGGAATCCGGTGGCGATGCTCGCCCAGTTCGTGGCGTTCGCCCACCACTTCACGTCCTTCCACCAGGGAAGGTCGTTCTTTACGGTGTCGTTGTCGGCGGTGTCGGCCGGGTTCTTCCCGGCGTCCTTGGCCGCGCGGCCCTCCTCAGCCGCCTTCTTGGCAGCTGCAGCGATCTCAGCCGTCCGCTTGTCAGCGGCGATCCGGTGTGCCTCGCTTGCCGCCGCCGCCGCTGACCTGGCGTCCTGGCCGGCCTGAGCGGAGGAGGCGTGGGCGGCAGCGGCCGACGCCTGGGCGGCGTTGGCGGAGGCGACTGCGCTGCGGGCGGAATCCAGGGCACGGTTGGCGGAATAGTTCGCGGAGCGCGCGGCCGTGCGCGCGACGGCGGCCGCCTTCTTGGCCCGGTCGGCCGAGGCCTGCGCGGACGCCGCCGACTGTTCGGCGTTGTTCGCGAACGTGTTCGCCTGCTGCGCGTAGGTGGCGGCCTGTGTGGCCGACTGCTTCGCCCTGTCCGCCCACTGCACCGCTTCGGCGGCGGCGTCACGGGCCTTGGCAGCTGCCTCCTGGGCGCGATGGGCGTTCTCTTGCGCCTTGTACGCGATCTTCGCAGCGGCCGCGATCGCGCCCTGCATGGCGGCGATGTGGGTGGCGGAGTCGTAGTCGAGCAGAGCGGTCTTGTACTGAACGGAGGAGATGAAGTTGCGGCGCATCCAGGCCGGGCCCTCCATCGCGGCCTTGGCATGGGCCTGGGTGTACCGGCCCCCGGAGCCGATGAGGGCTGCGGTGGCGACCGCGTCGTCTTCCTGCTGCGCCGCCTCGTGCTTGATGTTGATGAATTCGTGCAGGGCCTGGGCGGTTCCCGCGTTCAGCGCCTCGGTCGCTGCCTGTTTCACCGCCTTGCCGGGGTTGCCGGCCAGGATGCGGCCGACCATGACGCGGTTCTCCGTCGAGGCGGCCTGGATGGCACCCCCTCCCAGGAACTTCGTGGCGGCTTCCGCGTCGGTGCTCGCCAATGCCCTGGTGGCGGCATCGGCGATGTCCGGGGCGCAGGTTCGAGCGATATAGAGGCTGGTCTCCCGGTCGTCCTGCCGCTGGGCGATCTGCCGGGCGGTGTCGATCCACACGTGAACGTCGGAGTCAGTGCCGGACAGGGCGAACCGTGCGGCCTCGAGCGACCAGGTGCCCTTGGAACCCATCATGGCGACGGCCGCCTTGCGCCCGAGGGCGGCGGCAAGGCTGTTGTCACCTGCCTTGAGGGCCGACTCGGCCTGGGCTATCAGGTCCTTCTGGGCCTGTTCGGCCTGCGCGGCCTGGGTGCGCTTCTCGGCGAGTCCCGCCCGCTCCAGGTCCTCGATCCGCTTGAGCAGGCGGGTCTCCTCGATCGCATGCTGCGTGTCCTGGTCGAGACGCTGCCACTCGGCCTCCCGCGCCGCTTGCTCCACGGCGACCGCTTCGGCGACGGCGTCGGTGGCGGTCTTCGCGGCCTTGCTGGCCTCGTTGGCGAACTCGGTCGACTTGTTCGCGTACTCCACCGCTTGACCGGCGTACTGGACGGCCCACTCGGCGGCGGTCGCGGCCCTTTCGGCGTGGTCAGCTGCGCTGTTCGCCGCGTCACGTGCCGTGCGGGCGGCTGCCGCCGCCCTGTTCGCAAGGGTCTGTGCCATACCGGCGGCGTTGGTGGCGAGCTGCGCGTTCGCGCTGGCGATGTCCGCTTCGCGCCTGGCCTGCGCGGCCTGCGCTTGTGCGGCGCCCGCAGCCTCCGCTGCCACGGCCGAAGACCTCGCGGCGGCGGCGGCATTGCGCGCGGCCGATGCGGCGGCGGACCCGGCGCCGGCCGCCTGGGACGCAGCATTGGCCGCGTAGTCGGCGGCCGTCGCCGCACTGCGTGCCCTGGCCGCGGCGTTGCGGGCGGAGACGGCGGCGTCCTTGGCGGCGGCGGCCTGGGAGGCGTCCTTGGACGCGGCAATGGCGGCGCCGTATGCATGAGCTGCGGCGGAGCCTGCGGTGGCAGCCGCCTGGCTCGCGGCGGCAGCGGCGTAGGCGGCGCGGCGTGAGGCTTGAACGGCAGCGTGGGAAGCGCTGGTCGCGATACGCGCCGAATCGGCCGCACCCTTCGCGGCATCGGCGGCGTTGCGGGCCGCCCTGCCGGACTTGGCGACGTCGGCCTGGGCTTGCTGGGCCTCGTACGCGGCCTTCTCCGCCGCCACCTTGGCCTCCTCCGCTGCCTTGATGGCCCGGGCGGAGGCTTCTTCGGCCTGCTTCGTCATCGCGTCGGCCTTTTTGCCTTCGCGTTCGACGACCGCGACGAGCTCCTCGATCTTCGAGGCCTCCTGGTCGCGAGCGCGCGCGATGTGCTGACCGGTGTCCAGGAACCATTCGACGTCGGCGGCGGTGCCGGACATGGCGCGGGAGGCGTACTTCCTCACCTCCGGGCCCGACTGGAAGGAGATCTTGCCGACCTCGACGCGCATGTCCTCCTGGCGGGCGGTGTACTGGCCTTCAGTGAGGAACGTCTCCAGCGCGGCCTGGGTGCCGGCATTCAGGGCGTCGCTGCCTGCGCGGTTCACGCCCTTGCCGCCGTTGGCCATCACCGTTCCGGTGGCCACCCGCAGGTCCTCAGCGATGGCGGTTTTGAAACCGCCGGCGAGGTAGGCGGCGATGGCGGCGTCGCCGCCCTTGAGAGCCGCTGTGGCATCACGCCGGCTGCCCTTGCCGCCTCTTGTGAGTGAGGCGACGACGGCAACACGGTTGTCCACCGCGGTCTCCGCGGGGAGTGTGACGGTCAGGAAGTTCTGGACGTCGGCATCGGATCCGATCAACGCCGCTTCCGCGGCGGCGCGAACACCCCTACCACCGAGGAGCCACGCCTTGACGACCTTCGCTCGAGGGGTGTCGGGCAGCTTGAACGGGTCACCGCCGTCGCCCTCAGGTGGCGGCGTATCGGCCCATGCTGCCACGGGGTTGAGGACAAGGCTGGAGGTAGTGACGACAGCCGTGGTGGCAGCGACAGCGGTGAGAACGCGCCGCCTGCTCCAGTAGATGGTGTCCAAAAACAGTCCTTCGGGATCAGCGCCTGACGGTGGTTGCCGCGCCGGCGGCGGCGTATCGCCAGACAGGGAATTGCCCTGGCGGCGCACTCATATCTCCCGACCCATAGGAAAGTCGGGAGGGGGTGCGACAGGCGGGCACCGTGACCCTATGCGGTGTTCGGTCACTGAAGACCCGAGACGCCCGGCGAACGGCGCATTTTCAGCCAAGCCCGCAGCTGGAATCCAGCCTTCCGATTAGGGTGACTCTTGACGAGCAGTTACGATCCGGCTCGGAGTGGGGGGATTCCAGCGGGAGATGGGCTCTTGGACGGTCGTTTCCCGTTGGTCAGATGATGGCCTTCACCTCCGGCGTTGATGCATCTTTCGAGGTTTCCTCGAAACCGACGACTAGGACAGTGATGAAGGCACGTAAGGCAATTGTGCGAACCTTTGGTGCGGCTGCGGGGGCCACCGCCTTGGCATGGTTCGCGATTGCGGGCGTCGTGACGGGCGGATCCGCCGCGAACACCTCCTCCATGAAGACGGTCGCCGACGAAGGCCCTGGCTATGCCGTTGAGGACTTTGCCTATCCGAACGCCGACAAGATCCTCGCGGAACGGCACATCACGCTCAAGCGCGGTGATGGCCACATCCTCCTCGCCGAATGTGGGAGCGCGCCCGACCTGCTTGAGGTCTGGGGCCGCAAGAACGAAAAGACCTGCTTCAGTTTCACCGGCACCAGTGGCTACCTTGCCCTGGAGATTCCCGCGGTCTACTTCATCATGGGAAACAGCTACAACACGCAGGTGGAGATGTCGGCTGGTACCGAGGAGAAGACGTTCGAAGTGAAGAAGAACGACTGGACTCCGGTCGGTGAGACCGCGGATGCACAGGGCCGTGATTTCATGCTCATGGAAATCAAGGCTGCCAAGTAAACCCCTCAGGCTGGCGGTTTCTCCTCTTGGTCAAATCCTCGACCCCGAATCCTTGATGCCGAGGATGTCCGGATGAGAAGACTGTTTACGTATCGCCGCTCGCACCCGCCCTGCAGCCGGCTCGGCACCCGTGAACTTCCGGACGGACGAACCTGGCTGAAGCCCGGCGATACGCCGGCCGTACTGCGGACGCTGTCCGCGACACCGCCAACCACACCGACTCAACGTCGACTACGCAGTCGGCCCGCGCCCCGGCAACCCGCCAGAAACCCGCGTGCCGGTGCCCTGTTCACAAGGAAGAAGCATGTCTGTACCCCTTCTGCGCCCCGCTCGGAGGACTGGTCTGCTGGTCTCCGCCACTGCGGTGGCCGCAGGTCTCATGTCGGCAGGCCCCGCACAGGCGGTCACCGGACCCGAAGCCGCAGCCGGCCAGTACGCCCACACCGTGAAGCTGACCATCGGCGACGAGAGCAGCGGCCGGGCCTGCACCGGCACGCTGGTTGACCCGCGCTGGGTCCTGACCGCCGCGAGCTGCTTCGCGGCCACCCCCGGCAAGCCGGTTCCGGCCGGGAAGCCCGCCCTGAGGTCGACAGCGGCGCTGAGCAACGGGCAGAGCCGTGACATCGTAGAGGTCTCGGCGAGTGCCTCCGACCGGGACGTGGTCCTGGCCCGCCTCGCCGCCCCCGTCGTCGGCATCACTCCCGCCAAGCGCGCCGGCAGCGTTCCGGCGGCAGGTACCGACGTGACCGCGGCGGGCTTCGGCAGGACGAAGACCGAGTGGGTGCCCGGCAAGCTCCACACCGGTACCTTCACCATCAACGGCTCTGACGCCACCACCGTCGCCCTCACCGGCAAGGGTACCGACGCCATCTGCAAGGGCGACACCGGCGGGCCGCTGCTGAACGCGGCCGGCGAACTCGTGGCCGTCAACAGCCGCTCCTGGCAGGGCGGGTGTCTGGGCGCGAACCCGGCCGAGACCCGCACCGGTGCCGTCTCCGCCCGCGTCGACGACCTCGGCGCCTGGATGGGACAGGTCACCGCTCCCCGTAACGGCGACCAGGTGGCCCTGCTCGCCGGCGGTGGCGGCACCATGTGGTCGCAGTTCGGCGACCTCGGGTACGGCGAGTACGGCGCGTCGTGGGGCAAGGTCGATGGTCAGGACGTCTCACGGGTGAGCACCGTCCGCCACGGCGACTCGGTCCGTGCCTATGCCATCGCGGGCGGCCGCGTCTACGGCCAGGACCTCGACCTTTCGACCGGCAGGTGGTCCGGATGGGGCCAGGTCCCCGGCGACGCCGCAGGAGCGAAGGACATCTCCGCCGCCCTCGTGGGTGACACGGTCCACGTATTGGTCGTCGGCTCCGACGGCAACCTGTACCAGCAGGCCGCCGACTACAAGGCAGGCCGCTGGAACGACAGCTGGAAGGCGGTCGGTGCGGTCGGGCTCTCCCACGTCACCAGTGCCGCATCGGGCACGACCGTGCGCGTCCAGGGCATCGGCGGCGGTGAGGTCTACGGCCGCGACTACGACACTCGCACCGGCTCCTGGTCTCCCTGGGGTGCGATCCCGGGCAGCGTCAGCGGCGCCGTCGACATCGCCTCCAGCACCGTCGGCAACAACGTCCACGTCCAGATCATCGGCTCCGACGGCGGCGTCTGGACCCAGTTCGGCGACTACGACGCCGGCCGCTGGAACGACAAGTGGGCCAAGGTCGGCGGCAGCGGCCTGACGCGCATCAGCAGCGTCCCGTCCGGTAACACCGTCGAGCTCTACGCGGTCGGCGCCAACGGCAAGATCAGCAACGCGTCGATGAACACCGCCACCGGTTCGTGGAGCACGTTCAACGAGCTCCAGGGCGGCCTCACCGGAGCCTCCGACGTCGCCGCAGCGGCCGCGGTCGCCCCCACGAAGGTGACGCTCGCCGCCGCGTCCGGCAGCACCCTGTTCAGCCAGAACGGCAAGCTGGACACCGGTGCCTTCGGCGCCCAGTGGGCGAACGTCGGCGGCGCCACCATCTCCACCCTCACCTCCGTGGACCACGGCGGCGTCGTCCGCTACGTCGGCATCGCCGATGGCAAGGTCTACGACCGCACGTACGACGTCCGCACCAACACCTGGGGCAACTGGACCGCGATCCCCGGTGGCGCCGGCGGCGTCAAGGACGTCTCCGCGGCGATGATCGACAATGTGCTCCACGTCCAGATCATCGGCTCGAACGGTGACCTGTACACGCAGGTCGGCGACTACAACGCCGGCCGCTGGAACGGCACCTGGACCCCGGTCGCCGGAGCAACCGGTCTGACGAGCATCACCAGTGTCAAGGCCGGCCCCTTCGTCCGCCTCTACGGCATCAACGGCGGCAAGGTCTACGGTCGCGACTTCGACAGCCGCACCGGCAAGTGGACCGTCTGGGGCGAGCTGCCCGGCAACCTCACCGGCGCCAAGGACATCGCAGTCTCCAACATCGGCCACACCGTCCACGTCCAAGCGATCGGCGCCGACGGCGCGCTCTACGGGCAGACCGGCGACTACCTGGCCGGCAGTTGGAAGCCGACCTGGAACAAGATCGGCGGCAGCGGTCTGACCCGCATCACGAGCGCATCCGCCGGCAACAACATCCACGTCTACGCCTCCGACGCGGGCGGCAAGGTCCAGAACGCCACCTTCGACACCACGCTGGGCTCCTGGACCGCCTGGCGCGCGATCCCCGGCACCCTGACCAGCCCGACTGACATCACTGCCACCTTCACCCGGTAGTACGCCGCTCACCGGCTTGCCCGTACCACGTCCCACCGTGGTACGGGCAAGGCCGCTTCCGCGACCCGGCAGACCCGCGGGTCAGGCGACGGCGGAGCCCCGGAGGTGGGCGAGGACGGCCAGGACGCGCCGGTTGCCCTCCGCGGGGTCGAGCTCCAGTTTCATGAAGATGCTGCTGGCGTGCTTCACCACGGCTGCCTCGGTCACGAACAGCCGGGCCGCCACGGCCTGGTTGTTGAGCCCTTCCGCCATCAGCGCCAACACCTCCCGTTCCCGCGGGGTGAGCCGGCCCAGCGGGTGGTCCGCCGCAGGGCGGTGGTTCAGCAGTACGCGGATCACCTCGGGGTCGAGCACCGTCTGACCGGCCGCGACGCGTTCCAGCGCGTCGAGGAACTCGTCGACCTCGCCGACCCGGTCCTTCAGCAGATAGCCCAGCCCGCCCGCCGCGGCCGTACCGCCCGGGCCGGCCGCGCTGCCGTCGAACAGCCGCGCCGCGTACGCCGTCGCCACGTACTGCGACAGCACCAGCACCGGCAACGTCGGGTCGACGGCGCGGAGTTCCAGTACCGCCCGCAGCCCCTCGTCCCGGAAGTCGGGCGGCATCCGCACGTCGGTGACCACCACGTCCGGCCGGTCCGCGGCCACCGCCCGCTTCAGTTCCTCCGCGTCGCCCACGGCCGCGGCCACCACGTGCCCGCTGCGGGACAACACCTCGGTCAGTCCGGCCCGCAGCAGCACGGAATCCTCGGCCAGGATCAGCCGGAGCACGGCACCTCCACCCGCAGTACGGTCGGTCCGCCCACCGGACTCGACACCACCAGTCTGCCGCGCAGCACGGCCAGCCGGTCCGCCAGCCCCACGAGGCCCGCTCCGGCAGCCGGTTCGGCCCCGCCGCAGCCCTCGTCCGTGACCGTGAGGCTCAGCTTTCCGTCCGCGACCCGGCCCGCCACCTCCACCCGGGTGGCGCCGCTGTGCTTGGCCGCGTTGGCCAGCGCCTCCGCCACACAGAAGTACGCGGTGGCCTCCACCGCCTCGGCCAGTCGCGGGAGTCCGTCCAGGTCGGCCGTCACCGGAACCGGGTGCCGCAGCGCCAGCTCCGTGACCGCGGCCGCCAGCCCGTGGTCGGTCAGCACCTGAGGGTGGATGCCCCGCACCAGTTCCCGGAGCTGGGCCAGCGCCTGCTTGGCTTCCACCCGCCCCCGGGCGACCAGTTCGGCCGCAGACGCCGCCTCCGGCACCCCGCGCAGTTCCCGCTCGGCCAGCCCCAGCGTCATGCTCAGCGCCACCAGTTGCTGCTGCGCGCCGTCATGCAAGTCACGCTCGATGCGCCGCCGTTCGGCCTCGAAGGCATCGACCAGCCGCACTCGGGAGCGGGTCAGCTCCACCACCCGGACGTCCTCCTCGCGCGGCCCGAGCAGGGTCCGCGCCAGGCGCACCTGGGTTCCGGTGACCAGACCGGCCGCATACGCCGCCACCACCAGCCCCACCAGTCCCACAGCGGTGCCGCCGAGGGCCTCCACCGGGCCGGAGACGGCCCGCCCGGGGACCAACATCACCGTTTCCGGCGCCAGCGCCCACACGATCACGGGGCTCGCGAGCAGCGCACCGGAGAACGCCAGCAGTGCGGTCACCCCGAACCCGGCCGGCCCGAACACCACCGCGAGCAGGGTCGCGTACCCCAACTCCCGCCAGGTGGCCCGCTCCCGCAACCGGGTCCGCAGCCGGCTCATCGGCCCCGCCCCGGCCGCCGGGGCATGCGGGTCCGTGACCCGCTCCGGCTCCACCAGGAGCAGCCGCCGCCGCTCCAGTACGCCGACGGGTACGGCACTCAGGACCGCCGCGGTGAGCAGCAACAGCCCGATGCCCAGCCAGGACAGCAGCACCCCGGCGGCGAGGAGCACGGCGAGCACGGTCAGCACCACGTACCCCACCACCGCCCCGGAGGCCAGGTGGAGCCAGCAGCGCCACGGCCACCACGACAGCAGGAACCGCCGCGGGCCGCTCCTCAACGCCGTCCCGAGCTGGACGGGCGCGGGCGGTTCGGGCATGCGTACGGTCCTCCGGTCGGCTGGTTTCCCCGCGACCCTACGTCACCGCCCGCCGAAGTGACACAACGGGCCAAACCGCGAAATCAGGCCAGAAGCAGGCCGAAAGAGCACATCGAGCATCAGGATGGCTGGCGGACCCCGCCACCGGCCGGGGTGTGCGGCGGGAGGCGCAGATCGCGATGAGCGGTACGCCTGCCGACCGCAGCGCGTTCCTCGCCACCGGGCTGCGCATGCCCAGGCCGAGGACGACCGCGTCGCCGTAGGCAAGATCACGGCCCGCCCCGGGGTCGGTGACGCCCTGCGCGCGGCCGCCCCCAAGGTCGTGAACGGCACCCCGGAGGAACTGCGGTACTTCGTGACGGTCGGCCAGTACCAGGTCTGATGCCCGACGACGTCGGTCATCCGTCGGACTGACCTGCCGAGGGGTCCGCGCCTGCGTGGCGCGGGCCCCGTCATCCGGCGCGCAGCACTCGGCCGAGGGCCGCCCACCCGACCCGCCCCCAGGTCGGCTGGCCGCCGGGCAGGCCCCGCTCCCAGGCCCGGCCGATACCGATGAGGGAGACGGCGCGCAGCACCGCCCACCCCCGCGCACGCCCCATCGTCGCCGGGTCCACGTGCCCGTACGCGGTGAAGAACCGCGGCGCTGCTCCTACCGGCAGCAGCAGCCATGCGGCGGCGAGGTCCGTCGCGGGGTCGCCCGTACACAGCTCGCCGAAGTCGATCACGCCGGCGATCGTGCCGTCGGCGACGACGACATTGGCCGGGTGGAGATCGCCGTGCAGCCACACCGGCGGCCCCTCCCACCCCGGAGCCCGGACGGCCGCGTCCCACACGGCACGGACCTGCGCGGCCACGCCGGTTCCGGCCACGGCGTGGAACTTCTCGTCGAACTCGGGCGCGAGCAGGCCGAGATCGACACCGCGGTTCGGGCTGGGCAGCACCGCCCCGGCGGGAGCCCCGCGGTGCAGGGCCCGGAGGAACCCGGCCAGCCGGTCGGCGGCGTCGTGACCGCGGCTGACCGGGGCCCGGTCGCCCGCGTCACCGGCGACCCAGCTCACGACGGCCCACGGCTGCGGAAAGCAGCCGGACGGCTCACCGGCCCGCACCGGTACGGGAACCGGCAGCGGAAGTCGCGGCGCCAGCAGCGGGAGCCATTCCTGCTCCTTGCGGAGGAGGGACGGCGCCCGGGGAGTGCGAGGCAGCCGCACGGCCAAGGCGTCCCCGAGGCGCCACATCCGGTTGTCCCAGCCCGCCCGTACCCGACGGAGTGTCAGCTCGGCGAGATCCGGGTGCTGCTCCCCCAACAGACGGCGCACCGTCTCCTCTTCGACGTCGATCTCGTCCATGGGGGTCAACGCTAGTACCGCACCAGGCATTCTCGGCCCGCTGGGCGCAGCCCGAAATCGGGCTGCCGCGCGCGGGGTCGGGGTCGTAGCCTGAGTGATCGTGGACAGGGGGCGGAGCGCGCGGCAGCTGCGGCTGATCGGCGAAACGGTGGGGATCGCGGAGGCTTGCGGCGTCGAGGTGCGGCTCCGCGGGGGCTGGGCCATGGACTTCTTCCTCGGCGAAGTCACCCGTGATCACGAGGACATCGACTGGTTCGCCTGGGCGGCGGACGCCGATGCCCTGACCGACGGCCTGCTGCGGGCCGGTTGGGAACCCCTGCCCGGGCCGCCGCCGGACCAGCAGCTCGACTTCGTCAAGCAGGGCGTGGAGAGCAGCTTCGCCCTCCTGGACCGGGACCGGTCCGGGCGCGTGGTGGTCGCGGGTGGTCCCTGGGCCGGGGAGTCGTGGCCCGAGGGCATGCTCGATGCGGCCGAGGGCCGACTCGGGGCGCTGCGGTGCGGGATCATCAGCGCCCACGCCCAGATCGAGATCAAGCGGATGATGCCGGTCTGGGTTCCCGGCCGGCCCCGCCGCAAGAAGGACGCCGAGGACATCAGTCGGCTCCGGACGGCCCTGGGCCTGCAGGCCTGAAGACCGGAAGGCCAGAAGGCCTGACAGCCGGTGGCCGCAGGCTTCCGCAGTCGCCCGGGGCGGTCGCCGAGGCGAGGCCGCCGTCACCCGGACGGCGTCCCACCGGGGGCGCCGCACCGTGCGGCCGGTCACAGTGTGGGCGCGTCCTGTTTTTCAGCGGCCGCAGGGAGGAGCGCGTACGACATCGCGGAGAGCGGCGCACCCCGGGCGAGCCCGGCACGGAGTGCCGCGAGGGTGGGGGCCGCGGGCGTCCGCCCGCCTCCGCTCCGATCCGAGTCGGATGAAAGGAACCCCTGATGCGGAACGACTTCGCAAACACGGACCAGCCCGAAGAGGCACGGCGTACCACTCCCCGTCCCGGGACGGCCGAGAGCGTCCGCCGAAGTGCCGGCGCCGAGGGCCGGCCGGACCCGACCGTCGAGGAGCACATCATCCTGGGCGAGGACTGACCCCAACGCCGGCCGTCGGTGCGTTCGTTCGTCCGTCCGTCCACCGGACGGCCGGGCAGTGATCAGGACGGCCGGCCCGGGCCGACGGGCCCGTACGGTCACATTCGGTCAATAACATGAACGGGATATATGTGAAATCAGATTGGTGATCGCAACGGGCCGGCGGTGCGTATTCTGTGTCCGGCG
This sequence comes from Streptomyces sp. NPDC029014, assembly GCF_055564695.1. NCBI lineage: Bacteria > Bacillati > Actinomycetota > Actinomycetes > Kitasatosporales > Streptomycetaceae > Streptomyces > Streptomyces sp. NPDC029014. The sequence goes on along the minus strand of NZ_JBVHVT010000035.1, from coordinate 25,419 downwards.
AGACATCCGGGCAGTGTAATTGCACAGCTGTTTGCGCAGCTCAGTGGGCGTGTCTCGCGCGTCGTTCCCTTTTCGCGAAATCGCTCAGAATCGGACACGGAATGAATACTGCGCACTCGGATGTGTACGCGGCGGCGCTGCCGACCAACGACGACTACCGGCTGGGCACCGAGGGCTACACCGATGAGCAGCGGACGGCGGTCCTCGCCAAACTGGCCGAGTACCTCGACGAGCGCAGCGGCCGCATGCTGGGCTACCAGGTCAACCTGGCGCTCGACGGCCACCCCGCCCTCGGTCGGTTCCTGGGCCACCACATCAACAACGCCGGGGACCCGTTCGTCGACAGCAACTACAACCTGCACACCCGCTGGCTGGAACGCGCCGTCCTCGAACACTACGCCCGTCTGTGGCACGTTCCGCTGCCCCGGGACCCGGCCCACCCGCAGGACCAGGACGGCTGGGGCTACGTCCTGTCGATGGGCAGCACCGAGGGCAACCTCTACGCCCTGTGGAACGCCCGCGACTACCTCGACGGCAACGCCCTCGTACGCGACGAGGTTTCCGGCGGCACCAGCTGCCGCACCACCTACCTCCGGGCCGAGCACCCCGACGACAACCCCAACGCCTACTCCCCGGTCGCGTTCTTCTCCCAGGAGACCCACTACTCCCACATCAAGGCCATGCGGGTGCTGGACATCCCGACCTTCTACGACCTGGGCGGCAGCCTCTACCCGGGCCAGTGCCCCATCGACCTGGCCGGCACCGGGATGCAGACCTACAACGGCTGGCCGCTCGGCGGCGTCCCCACCACCGGCGGTGACGCGGGACCCGGAACCGTCGACGTCGACGCCCTGGTCGCCCTCGTGGACTTCTTCGCCGCCAAGGGCCACCCCGTCCTGGTCAACTTCAACGTCGGCAGCGTCTTCAAGGGCGCCTACGACGACGTCCAGTACGCCTGCGAGCGCCTGCGCCCCGTCTTCGAGGCGCACGGACTCGTCGACCGCACCGTGCGCTTCGATCCCGACGACCCCGAGCGGGTCAGCGTCCGCAACGGGTACTGGATCCACGTCGACGGGGCGCTGGGCGGCGCCTACGCCCCGTACCTGGAGAGGGCCCGCGACGCCGGGCTCATCGACACCGCGCCCCCGGTCTTCGACTTCCGGATCCCGGAGGTCTCCTCGATCGTCACCAGCGGCCACAAGTACCCCGGCGCGCCCGTCCCCACCGGCATCTACATGTCCCGCGCGGGATCGAAGCTGCGCCCGCCGTCCGACCCGGCGGTCGTGTCCTCCCCGGACAGCACCTTCGCCGGCTCCCGCAGCGGGTTCGCCTCCCTGGCCATGTGGAACCACCTCGCGCAGTTCAGCGAGGAGCAGCAGGTACGGCAGGCAGCCGACGTCCTGCGGACCGCCGAGTACACGGCGGAACGCCTCAGGAAGCTCAGCGTCCAGCTGCAGGAACGCGGCGAGCCGTGGGCCGAGGACGGCATCGAGGTCGGCCACGGGGACCACGCGCTCAGCGTCTGGTTCCAGCAGCCCCGGGCCGAGATCGCGCGGAAGTACACCCTCGCCTGCGTACCGCTCAACCTCGGCGGCCGCCGCCACGACTACAGCCACGTCTACGTCATGCCACACGTCACCCGGGAACTCATCGACGAACTCGTCGACGACCTCTCCCACCCCGGGGCCTTCGACCGCTCCGCCGAAGCGGGCGCCGAGCGGCCGCCGATCCCCGGGCAGCGCTGACCCGCTCCCGACACCCGGGCCCGCCGGCGATCCCGCCCGTCCCGCCGCGTGTCCCCGCCCGTCCTTGATCGTTTGACGGGGTGTGGAGCGCAGCACTGCCCGGAGGCGGGCGACGGGTCGGACGGCGGCGGGTCTCGTGCTGGCCGCGCTGTGCGCCTCGGCCTGCACGACACCGCCCCCGCCGGCCCCGCCCACCTCGGAGCAGGGCCGCAGCGACCTGGTCAAAGCCGCCCAGCAGGTACTCGTCGACCGCTGCCTGACCGCCCGCGGTGCGGCCGGACCGCCTCCCCGGGAGGACGTGCTGTTCGGCACCGGGCCCGCCGAGTTGTCGGTCACGCTCGCCACCGGCCACACCGTCCGTACGCACACCGACGGCTGTCTCGCCGAGGCACACCGCTTCCTCTACGGCGACCAGGCCCGCTGGTTCCGCGCCGAGGTCACGGTCAACAACCTGCGCCCCGAAGCCGAGGCCCGGCTCGGCGAGGACCCCGCGTACCGGGAGGCCCTCGCCCGCAGGGCCGCGTGCGGCGACCAGCAGGCCGACTGCATCCGCGCGAGCGGCCTGGAGGAGCTGCGGGGCAGGCTGGAGCCGGCGCGGCTCGCCCAGGTCCGCGCCGCGCACCGCGAAGAACTCACCACGTACGACCGGCTCCGCGACCGCGCGGCGCACCGCGCGGCCGACGTGCTGGCCGAACCGTCCACCCCCCACCCGAAAGGCGACGTCCCCTGATGAACCTCACCACGCGGAGCAAGCTGCTCACCACCGCCGCCGCGGCGTTCCTCGTCCTCACCGGCGGACTGGCGGCAGCCGGACCGGCCGGGGCGGCGGACTGCCCGAGCGGCGAGTTCTGCGCCTGGGAGCACGCCGACTTCAAGGGGCAGCGCGCCAACTGGAGCGGCGACGACGGCTGGTGGGAGAGCTGGATCGCCGACGAGGACTCCTCCTGGGCCAACCACGGCATCTCCGGCCCCGGCATCAAGGACCACGTGAAGGTGTACTCCGCGGCGCACCAGGGCGGGCACATGACCATCTGCCTCACCCCCGGCCAGGAGGTCAACTTCAACAGCGCGGCCAACGACAGCGGCGACTCCCACACCTGGGCCATGAGCTGCTGAGGTACTGACCTGCTGCACGTCGTCGCCCCCGGTCGGCGGGGTGTGGCAGGGTACGGCCATGAGCGAGGGAGCACGGGCGGGCCGGCAGCGCGTACGTCCCGGAGGAGGCGTACCGCGTCGCCCGGCCCGACCATCCCTACGAGCTCTCACGCGACCACGACCGACTGCGACCGACCGCGACCGACCACGAGCGACCGCGACCCGACCGCGACCCGACCGCGATCCGGGCCCCGGACCGACGAATCCCGGAACCGGCGTGAATCCTTTTGCGCGCGCCGTGCCTCTCATGGGTGTGCGGACGACCCCGTCCGCCCCGCACCCCACCGGGAGGACCCCATGACCACCGTCGTCATCGCTGTCGCAGCCGCCGCGCTGCTGCTGTGCGCGTGCACCGTCACGCTGCTGCGCCGCCGGAGGCGTCAGCGTGGCTGAGTACACCTGGCCCGGCGCGACCCTGGTCGCCGCGGCGCAACGCGGCGAGGTCGAGGCGCTCACCGCGCTGGTGTACGGCTCGTCCCCGCACGTGCACCGGTTCGCGCACACCCTGTGCGCCACGCCCCAGGACGCCGAGGACGCCGCCCAGGAAGCGCTGATCATCCTCTACCGCAAGATCGGCATGCTGCGTGCCTCCGCGGCTCTGGCGTCGTGGATGTTCCGGATCGTCCGCAACGAGTGCCTGCGCCGCGCCCGCACCCTGCTCCACCGCGGGCCGGCCGACGAACCCGACCGGATCGGCACGCCGGGCCGGGACGACGCGCTCGGGGGCGGCACCGCGCGGTCCGCCGAGGACGACGTCCTGATGCGCCTGGAGGCCGAGCGCGTCGCGGCCGCCGTCGCCGCGCTGCCCGACGACCAGCGGCAGGTGCTCGTCATGCGGGACATCCAGGGCATGCCCGGCCGCACCGTCGCCGAACGGCTCGGGCTGAGCACCGCCGCCATGAAGTCCCGCCTGCACCGCGCCCGTTCGACGGTGCGCGAGGCACTGGGCGACGAAGCGGCCGGAACGAGCGGAGCCCGACGATGACTCCCGACGCGACCAGGGCGACACGTCCCGCGACGCCCGTTCTCCCGCCCGACGCCGCCGCCCACGCTGTCGCACGTGGCGCGCCGACGCGCGGCCGCTTCGCCAGCGACACCGTCCCGCGCCATCTGGCCCGCGGAGCCGTCGGGTTCGGCGCGCTCGTCGGGGCGTTGGCGCTGCTGCCGCTCGCCGGCCCGGCGAGCCTGCTGCTCGCCCCGGTCGGCCTGGTGGCGCTGCGCGGGTGCCCGATGTGCTGGGCGATCGGCCTGGTGGAGACCGTCTCGGCCGGGCGGCTGCGCCGGTCCTGCACGGACGGGAGGTGCGAACTGACCAGCGCAGGGCGGCACTAGCGGGGGACGACCCCGCCGCGCCGGGTCGACGGGCTCCTCGTCGGGGTCATGCCACTCGGCCCGTGCGGCGGGGTCGAGGGTGTGCGTGCAGGAGCACCCACACGCGCCGGCCGTCCTCTCCGACGTCGCTGCCGCAGGTGTGGACGCTCGCCACGGTCGCGAGGTCGCTGAGCAGTTGCCGCTCGCCCCGTCCCCCGTCGACCCGGTGGCTGAGCACGAGGACGAGGACGGACCGGTCCTGGTCCGCGAGGTGCACGCTGACCCGTTTCCCTCCGTCCGCGACGACCGTGCCGACGAGCAGCCGCACCACCTCGTCCAGGTCGGCCGCGTCCAACTCGCCGTATCCCCAGCCGCGGACGGTTGCCAGGGCTTCCCCGGCGGCCTTCTTCGCCGCCCACTCGTCCGACCGGTACACCAGCGCGGCCGTCTGCCGGTTCCGCACCGCCAGCCGGGGGCGCGGGTGTTCCACCGGTTTCTGCCGCTTCGGCGGCGACTGCGCTGGGTACGACGGCGGCGGTTTCGGGCTCCCGCCCTCCACGACATCGCTCATGCGGCCACGCTACGCCCCGGGTCGAGGGCATCGGGGCGAAACCAGCGGATTGGACGCCTCCGGGCTATGTGCTGAGCCCGACCTTGACGCGCGTTCACCGCGTGACCCGGCTCAGCCGGTCGAACCTCGTGACGTCGCGCTCGAACCTGCCCCGGGGTCAGTCATGGCGCCCGTCGAAGATGCGGTCCAGGTGGTGGTGCAGGACGGCGATCGCCGACTCGGGTGTGCGCTGGCCGACGATGATGCTCGTCCCCAAAGTGGCCGTCATGGCGAGCAGGCTGATCGCCTCCGTGCGGGCGTCGACGCCGGGGTCGGCCAGGCCGGCCTCCTGCGCCCGGCGCAGCAGGCCGGTCACGGCGTCCTCCGCGGCGTTGGGGTTGTCGATGAACGGTTGGGCGGCCAGCGCCTCGTCGGTCACGGACAGGATCGAGTACGAGGTGTACAGGAGGTGGAAGATCCGGCCCTCCTCGTCGGTGGGGAGGGAAGCCAACAGCAGGGCCTCGACGGTAGCGCGCGGGCTCGGATCCGGGACGGCGGCGAGGCGGGCGCCGACGCGCGCGGTGAAGCGGTCGGTGAGGTGCTGCAGCCCGTGGAAGAGCAGGTTCTCCTTGGTCTTGAAGTAGTACTGCACGAGCCGCAGGGAGACTCCCGCCTCCGCGGCCACGTCGCGCATCCCGACGGCGTGCAGCCCGCGCCGGCCCGCCACGCGGACGAGCGCCTCGGCGATCTGTGTCCGGCGTTCGTCGTGGTCCACGCGTTTCGGCATGTGGTCTCTCCGCCCGTCCTCGGTGCATCACTCGCGGCCCGGGACCCCCGGACCCTTTCATGATACCGCCGTACCATTTTTGTGGTACGTTCGTATTACGAAGAACGGATCCCAGGAGGTACCCGTGCCCGAGAACGCGAGGCCACCCCGCGCCCGCCGTGACGTCGGCCGCTATGTCAACGACACCTTGCGCGACCGCTACTTCGCCACCTGCGACGTCCTCCTCGCGATGGGCGCCCCCATCCGCTCCGAGACGGACGTCGAGACGAGCTTCGGCACCACGCACGTCTACCGGTACGGCCCGGCGGACCCCGCCGCCGCATCCCGCACCCCCGTCGTCCTGATCCACGGCTCGGGCGGCTGCGCCGCGATGTGGTACCCCAACACCCGCGCCCTCAGCGCCGATCGCCCCGTCTACGCCCTCGACACCCCCGGCGACCCCGGCCGCAGCATCCAGCGCGAGCCGATGTGGCAGCCCGAGCGCGCCGCCCAGTGGCTCGACGAGGCCCTCGAAGCGCTCGGCCTCGACCGCGTCCACCTCGTCGGCTCCTCCTACGGCGGCTGGCTCGTCATCAACCAGGCCCACCTCAGGCCCGGACGGCTGGCCTCCGTCACCGCACTCGACCCGGGGGGACTGGAGAAGGTCGGCCTGCGCTTCTTCGTCTGGATCTTCGCCAGCCTCTTCGCCACCTTCGCCCCGAAGGCGCTGCGGCCCCGTCTGGCCCGGTGGCTCGAGCAACCGGTCATCGTCGTCCCGGAGTTGCGTGCCTGGATCCACGCCGGCGTGAAGGCCTTCCGGATACGCCGGCCGGCACCGCGCCCGCTGTCCGAGGACGCACTGCGCTCCATCCGGACGCCGTTCTACCTGATCATGGGCAAGCGGAGCCTCCTCCTGCGCCCGGAGCGGCAGTTGGAGCGCGTGCCGCGACTGATCGCCGGCGCCCGCGCCGAGATCGTCGCCCAGACGGGCCACGGGCCGCAGATCGACCACCCCGAGCTCGTCAACGCCCGGATGCTGACCTTCTTGGAGGACATCGACTCCCTGGACCCGGCCGCGGCGCACGACCGCGCACGGGCATAGCGCCCCACGGGCAGGCCGGCGCCGACCGCGCGCGGCCCCGGCCGGCCCGCCTACCGGTCGTACGGGTTGGACCCCACGGGCACCTGCCCCGCACCGTTGCAGATCGGGCAGACCCGACGGGTGGAACACAGCGGGCACCGCCCCAGCCGGTCGGGGTCGCGCGGTATGGATCCGGATCCCCATCCGGGGTTGCCGCCGAGGACCCAGCCCGTCCCCTCGCAGACGGGGCACCACCCCAGGCCGTCGCACTCGTAGCAGAGCTCGTGACCGGCCCACAGCGTCTGCGGCGTCGCCGACGGCTCGGGCCGCTCGTGCGGCACGGGCTCGTACAGGGCGATGTCGGAGGTCCGCCCCTCGTACAGCACCGAGCTCCGGTAGGCAGAGACGGAGACGCGGACCCACGCCCCGCCCCGGAGGACGCCCTTCGCCTCCCGGTCCTCGGCCCCGGGCCGCCGCCCGCCGGTGTCCCAGCCGCCGGCGGACAGCAGGGCGGCCGCGCGAGCGGCGAGCCCGGGCCCGTACGCCTCCTGCGGCGGCTGTGCCCCGTCGGCCTGTACCCGTTCGATGAACGCGTGGTGATAGGTGGCCGGCACCGTCCCGCCGTCCCGGAACGGTTCGGCCGGGACGGCGAACTCGGGCACCTGCCCCGGCGTCAACTGCTCCGCCAGCGCCCGCAGACACCCCCGTACCGCCTCGACCTCCTGCTCCAACCTCTCCCGCGCGCCCGCAATCTCCTCCATGTCGTTCCTCCCCCGTACTCCTCTTCGTTCTGTGTTCGGAACGTCGCAACCCCGTCGTCGAGTTCCCCCGTCCGGCCGGGGGCGGCTCCTACAGTGCTTCGTCGGCCGCCCGGTCCATGAACGTCTGCAACGCCGCCAGCTGCTGCCGCACCGCCCCGTCGAACGCGGCGCCGACCTTCTTCGCGTCGACCCCGTCCGGCCCCGAGGCGTAGCTTTCGGTCGCCATCTCGCCCACCCGGGAGGACAGGGCATCGATCTTCTCCAGCTCGCGCCTGCCCTTCTCCGTCGTCACGAGGCGCACCGTCGCCACGGCCCGCGCCAGGTCGGTGTTGGCCGGTGCGTACCCGGGCCTCGTCGCGATGGGTGTCCTTGGCCTCGAAGTAGGCGAGCATGCTTCCCGTGAGACCGGCCAGGGCCCCGATCAGGGTGCCCGCGAGCGCCGCGAAGACGGCTCCGCGCTGCTGCCTCGGCCGCTCGCCGGTACCATCTCCGGCCTTGTCCCTCTTCTGCGTCATGGAGTACCGGTACCGCAGCCGGGAGGTCCGGCGTTCAGGGCTCGATGAGGCCGACGCGGATGGCGTAGCGGGTCAGTTCCAGGCGGTCGTTCAGGCCCAGCTTCTGGAGCATGTTGGCGCGGTGCCGTTCGACGGTTTTCGGGCTGATGACGAGCAGGTCGGCGATCTGCCTGGAGGTGTGGCCCTCGGCGACGAGCTTGAGGACCTCCTCCTCGCGGTCCGTGATCGGCCGGTCCGGCAGGGACGCCCCGGAGCGGGCCCGGTCGAGGTAGCTGCGGATCAGCGCCGACTCCGCGCCCGGATAGATGAACGGCTCGTCGCGCAGGGCGGCCCGGCAGGCCTCCACCAGGTCGCGGTCGGCGACGGACTTGGGCACGTACCCGTTGGCGCCGGCGCGCAGCGCTTCGAAGAAGTACTGCTCGTTGTCGTACATGGTCAGCATCAGGATCCGCAGCCCGGGCCGGATGCGGGCGAGCTCACGGGCGGCCTGGAGGCCGGTGGCGCGGGGCATGGCGATGTCCAGGACGGCGAGGTCCAGGCCGGCGTCCGCGCGGGCGGCCGCGACGGCCTCCGCACCGTCACCGGCCTCGGCCACCACCTCCAGGTCGGGCTCGGCGTCCAGGATGAGCCGCACACCGCTGCGGACGAGCGCGTGGTCGTCGGCGAGGAGGATCCGGGCGGGCCGTTCGGCGGCGGGTGCTGTCATCGCTCGTTTCCTGAGGTGGCTGTGGTGGGCGTGGTGGCTGTGTCAGGTGCGGTGGGTGTGGCCGGGGCGATGTTCAGGCGGACGTCCGTGCCGCCCTGGGCACCGGACTCGATCACGAGCTCGGCCCCGATGAGCAGTGCGCGTTCCCGCATGCCGCTGATCCCGGCCCCTTCGGGCGCCCCTCCCCGCCCGCGGCCGTCGTCACGGACCAGCAGGCAGGTTCCGCCGCCCGGCAGCGGCCGCAGGTGCATCTCCACCCGGGACGCCCCGGAGTGGCGGGCCGAGTTGGTCAGCGCCTCCTGCGCCACCCGGTAGACGACGAGTTCCGTGGCCGGGTCGAGCCCCGGCAGACCGGGTACGACGTGCACGCCCACCGACAGGTGGCGGCCGGTGAACTCGGAGGCCAGCGAGCGCAGCGCGCTGTGCAGCCCGAGTTCCTCCAGGACGCCGGGCCGCAGGCGCCGCGCGATGCGGCGGATCTCCTCCAGGCTGGCCCGGGTGGTCTCCTGGGCCTGGCGGAGGTCCTCGCGCACCTGCGGCGGCGCCTGGTCGGCGGCGTGCTTGAGCTGCAGCAGCACGGCGGTGAGGGTCTGGCCGATCTCGTCGTGCAGCTCCTGGGCGATGCGCTGCCGTTCGGCTTCCAGGGCGGTCAGGACACGTCCGCTGCTCGCGGCGCGTTCGGCCTCCAGCCGGTCCAGCATGGCGTTGAAGGTGCCGGTGAGACGGGCGATCTCGCCGTGCCCGCCCGCCCGGGGCCGTTCCCCGGGGTTGAGGAGGTCCGCCGTGGCCATGGCCCGGTCGAGCCGGCCCAGCGGCGCCAGGCCGACGCGGAGCAGGACCGCGTTCAGTACGAGCATCACGACCAGCCCGCAGACCAGGACGATCCCCTCGCCGAAGAGCACCGGGGTGGAGACGGTGACCGGGCCGAACAACAGGGCCACGCTGAGGACCAGGACGGCCGCGTTCAGCAGGAAGACCCGCCAGTACAGTGACACCGTCCGTCCCACGCCTTTCCCGGCCGCTCAGATCCCCTCCGATACCGCTGCGACCTGCGACGGAGCCTGCTTCCCCGCCCCATCCTCGACCGGCCCGGACACCCCTGTCCATCCGTGACGGCACCCATATTCCCGCTGCTCACAAGATGGCACCATGTTCCCGCCGCGGCCGGGACCGCCCCGCCGGACATCCCGTCACACAGCGCCGCCGGCATCCTGCACGGAACGACACGAGGGGGATGGGCTGTGCCTGCTCCACGGATGAGCACCACGCCGCTGCCCGGCATAGGGGTCCAGTACGACCTCACCACCCGCGAACGCCGGCACCTGTCGGTGATCGCCCACCGCGACGGCACCCGCAGCGTGAACCTCTACCGCGCCGACGACCCCGACGACTGCCTCCAGTCGCTCCACCTCACCGCCGGGGAGAGCGCGGCCCTGATCGACGCCCTGATGCCCGCCCACCACAGCCCGAGCCTCCTCCACACGACCGAACTCGGCCTGGTCGCCGAGCGCATCGAACTGGCCGGACACTCGCACTGGAACGGCCGGGTGCTCGGCGAGACCCGGATGCGGACCGAGACCGGCGTATCGGTCGTCGCCGTACTGCGGCGGGCCGAGGCACGGCCCTCCCCGGGGCCGGACTTCCGGCTGGCCGGCGGGGACACCCTGATCGTCATCGGCACCCGCGAGGGCGTCGACGCGGCTGCCGCGATACTCGGACGGGAGTGAGGCGCCCGTGCACTCCGCCCTCTTCCTCATCGAGTTCGGTGCGATCCTCCTCGGCCTGGGGCTGCTCGGCCGGGTCGCGGGCCGGCTGAGATTCTCACCGATACCCCTCTACCTGCTGGCCGGCCTCGCCTTCGGTACCGGCGGCCTCCTCCCGCTGGGCGCGAGCGAGGAGTTCGTCGCCATCGGCGCCGAGATCGGCGTCATCCTCCTCCTGCTGATGCTCGGCCTGGAGTACACCGCGAACGACCTCGTCTCGAACCTGCGCACCCAGTACCCGGCCGGCCTCGTCGACTGCGCCCTCAACGCCCTGCCCGGCGCCGCCGCCGCGCTGCTCATGGGCTGGGGGCCCGTCGCGGCCGTGGTCCTGGCCGGCGTCACCTGGATCTCCTCCTCCGGCGTCATCGCCAAGGTCATGGGGGACCTGGGCCGGCTCGGCAACCGCGAGACCCCCGTCATCCTCAGCATCCTGGTCCTCGAGGACCTCGCCATGGCGGTCTACCTGCCGATCATCACCGCGCTCCTGGCCGGCGTCGGCCTCGCCGCGGGCAGTGCCACCCTCGCCATCGCGCTCGGCGTCGCCGGTGCGGTGCTGTTCGTCGCCGTGCGCTACGGGCGGATCATCTCCCGCTTCGTCTCCAGCGACGACCCCGAGAAACTCCTGCTCGTCGTCCTCGGCCTGACCCTGCTGGTGGCGGGCATCGCCCAGCAGCTGCAGGTCTCCGCGGCCGTCGGCGCCTTCCTCGTCGGCATAGCCCTCTCGGGCGAGGTCGCCGAGGGCACGCACACCCTGCTCAGCCCGCTGCGGGACCTCTTCGCCGCCGTGTTCTTCGTCTTCTTCGGCCTGCACACCGACCCCGCCAGCATCCCGCCGGTGCTCCTGCCCGCGCTCGCGCTGGCCGTGGTCACCGCCGGTACGAAGATCGCAACCGGCTACTGGGCCGCGAAGCGCGCCGGGATCGGGGTCAACGGCCGCTGGCGGGCGGGCGGCACGTTGGTGGCCCGCGGCGAGTTCTCCATCGTCATCGCCGGGCTCGCCGTCACCGCCGGCATCGAGCCGGCGCTCGGACCGCTGGCGACCGCGTACGTCCTGATCCTCGTCGTACTCGGTCCACTGACGGCCCGCTACACCCAGCCCCTGGCGGAACGGCTCGCCCCGCGTCGCGGCGGCACGTCACCGGCCCCCGTCGAACCGTCCGCTCCTCGGCAGCACGAGCCCGCCGGCCAGGACGGCTGAAAGTCGGTCACGGCCCGCTCGACGCATCAACTTTCGATGACAAGGAGGTCATCCGTTCGAAGTACGGTCGCCGTATAACGGGCCGCTAACGTTGTGGCCATGACAGACGACACGGCGGAGCACGGCGACGGCTCCACACCCCTGAAGACGGCTGCCGGAGTCGCCGTCGGCATTCTCGTCGCCCTCTCGCTCCTCGCCCTGGTGTGGTGGTCGGGCTGGCACATCCCCTTCGTGCTGGGATGGCTGTCCGTCAAGGCCGGGGTGAAGATCGGTGCCCTCACCGTGGGTGGCCTCGTCGCCTTCGCCGCGTGGCGCAGCAAGCGCGGCGGCACGTCGTAACCCTGCGGCCGCCGGGGGCGACGGGGGCGGGTGCCCGAGCCGCCGTCCTCGCCCCGTCAGGCGCGGCGGCGGACCGGGTGCCCGGAAGGGGCGCTGGTCAGCCAGGACCCGTCGCCGAGCGGCTGGACGTCGTACGCGTGCCGGGCGTGCGCGGTGAACTCGCCGGCCACCGTGCCCGCCCGCACGTCGACGAGGTAGCAGCGGTACCTCTCCTCCGCCTCTTCGCCCACGTCCCCGTCTCCGTTGCCGCCCCGCTTCCCGTGCACGCCGTCGCCGACCAGGGTGACGACGGCGGTGTCCGGGGTCAGGTAGCCGCCGCTCCACTCCATCCAGACCGCGTCCGGATCGTGTCCGAACGCCTCGACGGAGAGGGCGAACAGCACCTTCCCGTCCGGATAGCGGTGGAACGCGACGTCCGCCTGCCCGTGGTCGACCGTCATGAACTGTTCCCCGCCGGGCGCCAGATCGATCAGGCAGCGGTCGGACCACGGGTAGGCGTCGAAGGCGGGCGTACCGTCGTCGCCGGGTGTCGCCCGGTAGATGACCGAACCGTCCTGGCCCTCGCCCACGTCCAGGAGCACGCTGCCGTCCCCAGGATGCAGGAACTGGAAGGCGCCGTGGCCGACCGTGTCGAGGTCCGTACGGGCCACGACCGCACCGGTCCCGGCGTCGAGGGCGACCCACTGGTCCGGCCCGCCCCGGCCCGCCATGGCGTCCGGCCGGTAGACCCACACCACCCGGCCGTCCCGGGACAACACACAGCCGGGCCGGTGCCCGTGCGGTTCGTCCGCGTACGGGTCGAGCGCCACCCGCCACACCGCTTCCCCCGCACCCGACACGCACACCACCGCGTTCAGGGTCGTGTACACCGCCCGCTGCAGGTCGGCGCAGGCGGCCGCTCCGACGGCCTCGTCACCGGCGATCGGTCGGAACACGGCAGCCGGTTCCAGAACGCCCGAGGCGTCGGCGGCCAGGGCGTAGGAACAGATCCGTCCGTCGATGAGACGTGTGACGAGCTGCGGTGATCGGGATTCGGCCATGGGGCGAGGCTACTGAACCTGACCGGGCCATGCCCGCCCGAACCTACGGGGCGGGGGCGAAGCCGACCGGATTCGAACCGGCGTCCTCGCCGTTTTGGAGACCGCGCGCGACGACCTCTGCGCTACGGCTTCGCCCCGACCGGCATTGTAGGGGGTGGCACGGCGTCCGGCAGGTGCGTCAGGCCGACGGGCACGCCTCTCACGCCGGCCCCTGCGGGCCCGATTCCGGGACCGCGGCCTGCGGGCCCTGCGGGTTCAGCCGCAACCACGCCGACAGCGCGGCCTGGAGGTCCGCGACCTCCTGACGGGTGAGCGCCTCACCGGCGGGCCCCACGTGGAGGCGGACCCCGCCGGCGGTGATCCGCCATCCGACGCCGCGCCGCGGCGACGAGGCGAGGGCGTTCCCACGGGCGAGGGCACGCAGGGCCTGCTCGACACGCGGTGGGAAGGGCCGCGCTGCCGCCGACCCCACCGGGACGGCGTTGCGGGGTCGGGAGGGGATGCCGACGGCGGTGTAGAAGGCACGGATCGCCTCGTCGAGCGGCATCGAGGAGGTGGGTGCCAGGCCGACGAACTCCTCGACGAGTTCGGGATGCGGAGGCGGCGCATTGCCCCCGTACGGCTTGGCGTGCAGCGGATGCTCGTCGGTCTCCAGCCGTACGCAGGCGGGCGGGACCAGTACCCGGCTGAACCCGGCACCGGTCAGCTCGGCGTGCAGCTTCCGCAGCTTGGCGGCCTGCCGGGGTACGGGGTGGGGGTCCACGGACGCGGGAGCGTCGGGCCGACCGGACTTCGACGTCGACCCCAGGGGACCGTTGGAGCGGTGGAGGACACCGGACTCGGTCAGAACGATGGTCGCCTGTCGGCTCCGCGCATCGCAGCCGAGCCGGAACCCCACCACGGTCGTTGGCACTGGACCTCCACTGGGCGGTGACACGGCCACCGTAGCGGGACCCCCGACCGCCCCGACCCGGATTCCCCGTTTTTCACCCCCGAAGCAGCGGCCCGCACCGGACGCGTCCGGCCCGGCCGTCACACCCCGCTGAACTGACAACGCCTCACCCACCGTCCCGAACACCCGTGTTCAGTGACAGGTACGGTTTCCGCATGGATGACAACGTGATACCGGATGCCGTGATCAAGGACGCTGCCCGTCGCCTCCTGCCGGGCCTGGGAGCTGCGGGGCTCTCCCCGGACGCCGTGGCCGGCGACGGCGGCTTCGCCCGTACCGCCGTGGAGGCCGCCTTCCCGCACCGGGACGACCTGCTGACCGCCCTGGTCATCGACGCCTACGACACCTCCGGCGCCGCGATGGAGCAGGCCGACCGGGCCGCCGCCGACGCCGGCGCGTCGGCGGGTGCCCGCCTCCTCGCGGTCACCCGTGCACTGCGGGCGTGGTCCTTCGCGCACCCGGGCGAGTTCACGCTGATCTACGGTTCGCCCGTGCCGGGCTACCACGCGCCGCAGGACACGGTCCTGCCCGCCTCCCGCACCCCCGCGGTGCTCGCCGGCATCGTCAGGGCCGCACTGGAGGCGGGCGAGCTCACCCCGCCCCGGCGGGCGTTGCGCGGAACGCCGTTGCTCCTGCCGGCGGCGGTCGAGCTCTTCGGCGGCGTGCCCGAGGCCCCGTTCTCGGACGTCATCGAGCGCGGCATCGTCCTGTGGAGCAACCTGATCGGGCTCCTGGTCTTCCAGGTCTTCAGCCGCACCCACGACAGCGTGAAGGACGAGGCCGCGTTCTTCGACTACGCCGTCGCCGTGGCGGCCGAGAGCATCGGACTGGAGGTCCCCCCGCACGGCGACACCGCCGTCTGAGCCATCCGGCCCGCGACAATTCGCGTGCATTCCCACCCTTCCGACCGGCATGATCACGAGATGATCGGCAATCGGATCACCCATCGCACGGCGGACGGCGTCCGCATACCCGGCACCTGGCGGCACGCCTTCATCTGCAACGGCGGCTCCTACTTCCTCACGGACCTGTTCATCTACGCGGACGGCCTCGTCGACTGCTGGGAGCTCGTCACCCTGGAGGAGTTCGAGGAGAAGCTCCGCACCGGATGGGTGGCCACCAGCCTTCCCGAAGGCGGCCGCGCGTCCGCCCACGACCTGGCCGCGTGGAGGTTCGGCGAGCCGCAGACCTGGCTGACGCCCGAGCTGCTGCTCGCGGAGGTCCGCGACACGATCGACGAGCTGAACGGCCGCCCCGACTCGACCGGCCGCTGCCTCGCCGCCGTGGACGTCTTCCTCGCCGACCGGACGGAGGCCAACCGCGCCGCGGCCCGGGCCGCCTACCTGGCCGTACCCGAGACCGTGCGCCGCTACGCGCTCGGCGACATGGACCGCAAGGACCGCCCGCTCCGCGTCCTCGTGGCCGGTCCGGGCGGACGGACGCCGGGCGCGTCCGAGGGGCGGGTGACGCAGGCGGAGTACGACCACGCCCTCGCCTACTTCGAGGAGCGCGACCGGTGGATCGCCGAAGCCCCGAAGCGGGTTCCGGCGGACGGCGCGGCGAAGTCCTTCGCTCCCGCGGTCAAGCTCTACCACTCGTACCCGCAGCGTGCGTTGGAGGAACCGGACAAGCGCGCCCTGCGCCACGACTACCCGGCCGCGGTCACCGTGGACGGCACCACCCACCCGTCGGCGGCGCACGCGTACTGGGCCCTGTCCGTCGCCGCACCCGCGGACCGCGCCCGCGTCACGGCAGCGGAGTCGGGTGCCAAGGCCCGCACCCTCGCGGCCGGAGCCGCCCGCCGCGACGGCTGGGAGCAGGTCCGGACGGCGGTCATGGCCCGGCTGCTGCGCGCCAAGTACGAACAGCACCCCGACCTCGCCGAGGTCCTCCTCGCCACCGGCGCCGGGGCGGTGCTCTACGACGACGCGGACTCGGACTTCTGGGGTGACAACGGCGGCCGCGGCCTCAACTGGTCGGGCCGCCTGCTGGAGCTCGTCCGCTCCGAACTCCAGGCCCGCAGGGCCGGTCCCTCAGGGGCCGTCGAAGCCCAGGCGTAGGAGGCCGAGTCGGGCTGCATTGGTTCGTGCCAGGGCTTCGAGGCCGGGGTCGCCGGTCGCGCGGAACATGGCCGCCGCCGTGTTCAGGACGAGGACCGCCTGCTCGGACCGGCCCAGACCGGCCAGGTCGCTGCCCAGGCCGAGCAGGGCCCACGCCTCGCCGTGCCGGTCGCCCGCCTCGCGGAAGCCGGCTGCGGCCGTGGCGTGTTGGCGGGCGGCCTCGGCGTGCCGGCCCAGATGGCCCAGCGCCGTACCGAGGTTGATGCGCGCCCCGCCCGCGTGCTGGTGGTCACCCGCCTCGCGGAAGAGCCCGACCGCTGTCGAGAAGACGTCGGCCGCCTCGCTCCAGCCGCCCGTCTCGTTCAGGGCGAAACCCAGGCTGTTCAGCGCCGTCGCCTCCCCGTGCGGGTCGTGGCACTCGCGGTGGATCGCGGCGGCCGTGCGGAGTGCGGCGAACGACTCCGGGTACCGGCCGACCCGGGCCATGGCCAGGCCGAGGCAGTGCAGCGCCGACGCGAGGCCGCGGCGGTCCTCGGCCTCGCGGAGGATCCCCGCAGCGCCGGCAGCGGCTTCGACGGCCGCGCCGAAGCGGCCGGTCTCGGCGAGGGTCCGGCCGAGGTGCAGCAGCGCCCGCCCCTCACCGTGGGTGTCGCCCGAGGCCCTGCTCACCGCTGCCGCTTCCCGCAGGACGTCCAACGCCTCGGCGAGCCGGCCCGCGTCCTTGTGGGCGACGCCGAGGTTGGTGAGCGTCCTGGCCCGGCCGTACTCGTCGCCGGTGTCGCGCTGGATCGCCTCGGCGGCAGTCAGGGCCTCGACGGCCGCCGCTGCCCGTTCTGCCTGCAGCAGCGTCGCCCCGAGATCGTTGAGGGCGGTCGCCCGGTCCGTGCGGTCGCCCGTCTCGTGGAAGACGTCGACCGCTGCGCCGAGTACGGTGATCGCCTCCTCGTTTCGGCCCGCCTCCATGAGCGCGCACCCGAGGTTGACGAGCGCCTTGCCCTCGCCCGTGCGATCTCCGGTCTCCCGGAAGCCGTCGACGGCGGCGGTCGCGGCGTCGACGGCTTCCTCGATCCGGTGCGCCTCACGGAACGCGTAGGCGAGGTTGTTGAGCGCCGTGAGTTCGCCTCGGCGGTTGCCGGCCTCCCGGAAGGCCGCCAAGGAGGCCGTGGTCAGCGTCAGCCACTCGTCGAAGCGGCGCCGTCGAGCGAAGTACGGGGCGAGGGTCACGGCGATGTCCGTCGCGGCGGGGTGGCCGGCGGGTGCCGCTCCGGCCGCCGCGAGGAGCGCGGTGTGTTCCTCGTCCAGCCATTGCAGCGCCTGTGTGTGATCGCGGAAATGGTCCGGTCGTTCCGGATCGTGCTGGAGGTGGGCGACCGCTGCCGCGGTCATGCCGAGGTAGTGGTCCAGCAGCCGTGCGACGGCCGTGTCCCGGTCGTCCTGCTCGGCTCCGGCGCGGCCGACCTCGTCGGCGAAGAGGCGGACGAGGTCGTGCATCGACCAGCGTTCCGTGCCCGGCGCGTGCACGAGCAGATGAGCCCGGTCCAGTCCGATCAGCATCCGTCGCGCACCGGCCCGGGGCAGGTCGAGCAGGGCCGCGGCCGCCGTGGTGGAGACGTCGGGGCCCGGGACGGCGGCCAGGAGCCGGAAGGCGCGGCGCTGCGGCTCGGTCAGGTGCCGGTACGACAGTTCGAAGCAGGCCCGCACCGCCAGGGGGCGGCCGTCGTCGTCCTCGCCGTCGTACGTCATCACGTCCAGCCGGGCCTGGGCGTCCTCCAGTTCCTCCACGAGGTCGGCGAGGGGACGCTCCGGCTCGTCGATCAGGAGTACGCCGACGATCCACAGGGCCAGCGGCAGGTACCCGCACAGGCCGGCCAGCGCCAACGCGTCGGCCCGCCCGGCCGTGATCCGCGCGTCGACCGCGGCGCCCTCCGTGGCCGACGCCCGCGCCAGGAGGCCGACGGCCACGTCCGGTGGGAGCGGGGCGAGGCCGACACGGCGGGCCCGCAGGGAGGACAGCCGGTGGCGCGAGGTGACCAGGGCGCGGTGCGGGGGAGGCGGCACCAGGCCGCCGATCTGGCCCGGGGTGCGGACGTTGTCCAGGACGACCAGTACCGGTCGGTCCTCCGCGGCCAGCTGGTCCAGGCGCAACCGCCAGGCGTCCAACTTCTCGTCGTTCGTGCGCAGCGCGTCCGGCTTGGCCCCCGAGAGGCGCAGGAAGCGGTCGGCGACGGCCCCCGCACCGTCCACCGGGTCGACTTCACCGTAGCCGTGCAGGTCGGCGAAGAGCACGCCGCCGGGGAACCGCCCCCCGGCCAGGGCCTCATGGGCGGCGCGCAGGGCCAGCGCGGTCTTGCCGATCCCGCCCATCCCGGCGACGGCGGACACCACCACCGCCGTGGTGTCCTCGCCCCCGGACGGGGTCAGCCCGGACCGGATCGCGGCCAGTTCCTCGTCCCGGCCGGTGAAGCCCGGCGGGTCGGGCGGCAGGTTCGCCGGCGTGATCCGGACGTCGGGCGTGCTGCGCGTACGGGGCCGGCCGCCCCGGGCCTCGTCGCGCTCCCGCCGGGCCCGGGCCAACAGCTGCTGCCAGCCCGCCTCCCCGAGCACCGGGTGGGCGTGTCCCGCCTCGGCCGCCTCGTCCCGCAGGAAGGCGGCGACGCGCAGGAAGTGTCCCGCGTGCTCCCGACCGGGCACCGATTCTCCGGTCAACCAGCCGTGGACGGTGGACTTCCCGGGGCCGCTGCCCGGTGGGCCGGGCCGCTCCGCCGCGCGCACCAACGCGCTGAGCGTGGGACGTCGCGCTTCCTCGTAGGCCCTCGCGAGCGCGGCCCAGAACCGTTCCGCCTGACCACCCACGAGCGCCCCCTGCCGTTCCGAGGCTTCCGGACTCCGCCGGACGTCGGAAGATCCGATGTTCCCCCGACGGCAGGCTAGGTGTCCGTCCGGCGAGCGCGGGCGGGTTCGCCGGAAACCCCCCGGAAGCGCGTCCATGGGGTCATCGCCCGGCCGCACCCGGCGGCCGGCTCGGCCCTCCGGGAGCCCGCCATGACCCGTACCTCCGGACCGTCGTTCCTCGCCCGTGTCCGCAAGGTCCTCCGCACCGCACTGCCGCCCCTCGGCCTCGTCGTCGCGGCCGGCGCGACCGAGGCTCTGGTCACCCGTCTCCTCCAGCGCTGAACGGGGCCGCCGCGGCTGCGCCTTCGGGAGGCGCCGCCCGAGCAGCACCCGTCACCTGACGGACTGCCCCGTCGCCGATGGACCTGCGGTCCCGGCCCGGGTTGTGATCGGCGTGCGCGCCCGGCCGCAGCGAAGCGGCCGGGGGCCTCGTACTACCTTCGGAGGAGAACGTGCCGACGCACACCAACAGCCCTACGGTGACCGTCTGGTCGGACATCGGCTGCCCGTGGGCGAGCCTCGCCCTGCACACCCTGAACGACGCGGTCGACCGGCGGCAGCTGGACCTGCAGATAGACCACCGGGCCTTCCCGCTGGAGCTGTTCAACAGCGAGCCCACCCCGAAGTTCATCGTCGACCCGGAGATCGTGACCATCGCCGCGAACCGCCCCGAGCTGGGATGGCGGCTGTGGCACGGCCGGCCCGAGACCTACCCCGTCACCACCCTGCCCGCCCTGGAGGCGGTGCAGGCCGCCAAGGACCCGGCGATCGGCGGGCTGCGCGGCAGCGACGAGCTGGACCGCGCGCTGCGCACGGCGTTCTACGTCGACAGCAAGTGCATCAGCCTCCACTCGGTGATCCTCGAACTCGCCGAGGGGTGCGAGCACGTGGACGCCGAGGCGCTGGCGGCCGCCCTGGCCCGCGGGAGCGGCCGCGCCGAGGTCTACGAGCAGTGGCGGATCGCCCAGGGCCCCGGCATCCAGGGCAGCCCGCACCTGTTCGCCGCGGAGGGTTACGCCAGCCACAACCCCGGCGCCACCTTCACCTGGACCCGCTCCCCGTACGAGGGCGGCTTCCCGAGGCTGGACGCGTACAGCACCGACTGGGCCGACGAACTCCTCGACACCCTGTACACGGATGCGGATGCGGATGCGGATGCGGACGTGAACGCGGACGTGCACGCGGACGCCGCCGCAGCCGCCCGCTAGCCTCGGCGGACCTCCGACGCCCCCGTCTCCCTCCGGCGCGCAGCCCGGGGGAGGGGGGTTACGGCGCGGTCGTCGGGACGGCGTAGCCGAGGAGACCCTCCCTCGTGGACGGGCCCTCGCAGTCGGGCCCGGTGGAGACGAAGTGGTCGAAGACGGAGGGGATGTAGCACCGGTAGAGCGGCACCGACCCCGGTACGGCCGCGGTGTACACGTAGCCGACCGGGCCGAGCGGCTGCTGGCCCTCGCAACCCGGGTCGCGGGTCAGCAGCGAGTGCTCGGCGGCCTTGCACTCGTAGAGCCGGACCGTGCCGGGCGCGGGGTCGCGCAGCACCTTCCACACCGCCTCGTGGGTGAATCCGCCGGGAGGGGGCGCGGGGAGGCGAGGTGCCCGTAGTGGGTGCCGCCGCCGTCCGTGTTGACGTCCCACACCCGGCTGCCGGTGACCTGCCGGTCGAGGACCGATCCGCCGTCGGGGCTGCGGAACGGGTACTGCACGGGGTTTCCGGACGCGGCCCGGGGGCCGGGCAGCCAGGCGAGACCCTTCCGCAGACCAGGCGCCCTCCGAAGCCCTCGTCGGACATCAGGTGGACGTGCCCGTCGACCCAGCCGCGGACCCGTCCCTGCGCGTCGGTCCCGGTGAAACGGCTCGCCCGTGACGTCGACCTGCGAGTCCGGGGCCGGACGCGCCGTCGGTTCCCACCAACCCGGCCCGGCGGCCGCGCCGGCGGTCGCGGGGCCGATCAGCAGGGCCGGTTCGCGCCGTACCGCGCCACCGCGCCACCGCGCCACCGCGCCCGCCCGTGGTCGCGGAAGCTCTGAAGTTGCTCAACCCGGGCTTGGGGGCGCCACCGCTCGGGGCATCGTGCCCCTACGACCGGAACGGAGAGAAACGGGGGTCGAGTGATGGAAGTCGTACTGACCATGGCAGTGGTCATCGTCGTGGTGGTCTTCCAGGTGCTGCGCGGGGGCGGGAGATCGAAGCGGCGCAAGGGCCTGTGGGGTGGCGGCGGCGACTCCTGCGGCGGCGGATCCTCGTGCGGTTCCTCCTGCGGCGGGGGCGGGGGAGGTGGCGGAGACTGACCTGCGCCCTCGCTCGTCGGCCAATACTGCGATATCGTATTATCCGAAATCGTGAGTTCTGAATCGATGCCCGCCGAGCAGTCGGTGCTCCTGGCCCTGCAGCGCGCCACCCACGCCACGCTGCACCTGATCACCACCGAACTGGCCCACCTCGACCTGACCGCGGCCGAGATCAACGCACTGGCCAACCTGGCCGACGGCCACGGCCGGACCGTCTCCCGACTGGGAGCCGCCGTGGGCAGCCGGCCCACCACGCTCACCAGCGTGCTGGACCGGCTGGAGCGGCGCGGACACATCACCCGCGGCAAGCAGGCGGGCGACCGCCGCTCCGTACGCATCGAACTCACCGCGTCCGGGCGCGCGGCAGCCGCCGAGATCAGCCGAACCCTCGCCGATCTCGAAGGCCGCGCGCTGCACGGCCTGCCCGCCGGGGCCGTGGACGGCTTCCACGCCGTGCTGGACGCGCTGATCGAGAAGGGATCGGGATCATGACCACCGAAACGCAGCAGGCGCACGAGGACCCGTCACCGTTCGCGGAGCTCATGGCAGAGGTCATGGCCACCGCCGAACACTTCGGGCACCGCCAGCACGTGCAGCTGACCTGGCTGGCCGTCCGACGCCACGGAACCGGCGCAGCGGTGGCCCTGGTCAGCGACGGCATCCGGCGCACCGCCCGCTACGCGGGCGCCCCGCAGAAGTACAACTCCACCGTCAGCCGCGCCTGGGTCGAGCTGGTGGGCCACCACGCCGACGGGACGGACACCGCCGACTTCGACGCGTTCGCCGACCGCAACCCGGCGCTGCTCGACAAGAAGCTGCTGACCCGCTACTATCACCCCGCCACCCTGGCCGGCACCCGGGCCAGGACCGGCTGGGTCGCACCCGACCGCAGCCCGTTCCCCTGGCAGCACGCCGACGCCTGAGCCCTGGACCGGCCGGTCACCGCCCGAGGTCCTGCGGGGCCGCGGCGTCGGGGGTCCGCACGCGCAGCCGGCCGGCCGCGGCCCGTGCGTCCAGGCGCCGCTGCTCCGCCGAAGCCCAGGTCGCGACGCGCCGGGGGTCCAGCGGGGTGCCGTGGCCGACGTACAGCCGGGTCGGCTTGAGCGCGAGCATCTCGCGCAGGCTGGCGAGGTTCTGCTGCGGGTCGTCGTGGAAGGGCGGATTGGCGGGACGGCCGGGGATCAGGCCCATGAAGGAGTTCGCGACGAGGTCGCCGGCGACCAGGTCTCCGTCGTCGGTGAGGACGGAGATCGAGCCGGCGGTGTGGCCTGGCGTGGGCATGATGCGGCCGCCGATCCCGAAGTCGTGCAGGCTCGTCTCCCCGCGGACCAGGACCTCGGGTTCGAAGGGCTCGGCGGTGGCGTGCAGCTTCGGGTTGCGGTCCATCAGGCGGCCCATCGGGCCGGTCGGGAGGTGGGGTTCGCGGGCGCGGCCACTGCGGAACGTCTGCACGTCGGCGGCGTGGCCGGCGACGGGCGCTCCCGTGAGGCGGGCCAGTTCGGCGGCGGAGCCGAAGTGGTCGATGTGCCCGTGGGTGATGACGATCAGCGCGATGTCGGCGGGGTCGACGCCGTGGCGGGCCACGGCATCGCGGATCATGGCGCCGCTGCCCGGCGTGCCCGCGTCGACGATGACCGGCCGGCGGCCCAGCAGCAGGTAGGCGTTGACGGCGTGCTTGCCCAGGACGGGGATCGCGACGACCTCGGTGCGGGACATGGGGTTTCTCCTCGGTGTGGTGCGTGTGGTCGGACGGCAGCGCGGGGCGACCCACCGCCCCCGGCGAACGGCGGCGGTGCGGTGAGGACGCGCTGCGAAGGATCAGAAGGCCCGGGAGGCGGGCCGCCCGGAGGCGGCGGGCCCGGCAAGGGCCGCAGGGGCGTGGGGCGCGTGGGGCGCGTCGGGCGCGTCGAATGTGCCGGGCGTGTCGGTCGGCGCGTCGGTCGGCGCGTCGGGTGAGCGGAACCGGCGACGGTACTCGGCCGGGGTGGTCCCCAGCCGCTTGCGGAAGACGCGGTGCAGGGTCTCGACCGAGCCCAGCCCGGTCCGGGCGGCGACCTCCGGCAGGCCGCGATCGCTCTCCTCCAGCAGCCGTCGCGCCGCCTCCAGGCGCACCGCCTCCAGGTACGCAGCCGGCGTCCGCCCCGTACGGCGCCGGAACAGCCGCCCGAAGTGGCGCACGCTCAGGTGCATCCGGTCGGCGAGCACCGGCACGGGAAGGTCCTCGGCCAGGTGCTCCTGGATCCAGGCGCGCAGCTCGTCGACGCGGTCGTCGTCGGCCGCAGCCTGCACGGACAGCGGAACGCTGAACTGGCTCTGCCCGCCCGCCCGTTTGACGTACATCACCATGGCCCGGGCCACCTCCACGGCCAGTGCCTGACCGTGGTCCTCCGCGACCATGGCGAGGGCCAGGTCCAGCACCGCCGTGACCCCGGCACAGGTCCACACCCGCCCCGCCCGTACGAAGATCGGGTCGGGGTCGACCGCGACCGCGGGGTGCTCCGCGGCGAGCTGATCGGCCGTCAACCAGTGCGTGGTCGCGGGCAGGCCGTCCAGCATCCCCGTGGCGGCCAGCAGGTGCGCACCGGCGCACATCCCGGCGACACGACGCGCCCCCGGAGCGGTGCGGGCGAGCCAGTCCGCCACGACCGGGTCCACCACCGCCGCGATCCGTCCCCCCGACTGCTCCCTCTCCATCGCGCCCGCCACCAGCAGCGTGTCCACCCCGTCGCCGACGTCGTCCAACGCCACGTCGGCCACCAGGCGCACCCCGCCGGAGGTGCGCAGCTCCCCGGCGGCCGCGGCCGCGATCTCCACCCGGTACCCGGGCCCGGTGGGTGCCAGCAGGCGCGACGCGACGGAGAACACCTCGGCGGGCCCGGTCACGTCAAGCAACTCGACGCCCGGGAAAGCTGCGATGACGACTCTGCGCGTTTCGGCCATGCCCCGATCCTTGGCCCGGAGCAGGCCCGTCCGCAACGACCCGTTCCTGTCAGAAACGGCCATGCCCCGGCCATGGCCGCGGCCGCGCCCGACGAACCACGCCCCGATACCCTCCACCTCATGCCCGCAGCCCGTCTCGAAGCCCGTCTCGAAGCCCGCGTCGACGCCGCCCTCGCCGACACCTGCTACTGGATCG
The DNA here is from genome assembly GCF_055564695.1 of Streptomyces sp. NPDC029014. Taxonomy (NCBI): domain Bacteria; kingdom Bacillati; phylum Actinomycetota; class Actinomycetes; order Kitasatosporales; family Streptomycetaceae; genus Streptomyces; species Streptomyces sp. NPDC029014. The sequence goes on along the minus strand of NZ_JBVHVT010000035.1, from coordinate 1,161 downwards.
CGTTCGAGGAGCTGGTCGCCGACCCGCCCGGCGGCCCGGCCGTACTGGCCGCGTACGCGAGCAGCCGCTACGAGGGCGCAGACGAGGGCGAGCGCCAGCTGCTCGGGCACCTCCTCACGCTGCTCCGCGAGGGCGGCGACCGGGTCGTGCTCGACCTGTTGGCGCGGCTCGGTTCGGCAGAGCTGCTGGCGGTGGCGGTGCAGCGCAGCCTGGCGGTGCCGGCGCCGGTGCTCGACGGGCTGATCGCGCGCCTGGGGTACACGCCGGCCACCATCGACGCGCTCGGGCTGTCCCGGGATCCGAGCCGCGCGGCGGGGCTCGGGACACTGCTGCGGAGGGACGCCGAGTGCGGGCGGGCGGCCCTCGGGCTGGCGCGCCTCGGTGCGCGCGAGTGGACCGTGCCGATCGCCCGGCGCCTGTTCGAGGTCACCGGGCTCACCCACGTCGCCTGCACGGTCGCGTTGGAGGAGATGGGCGACCCGGCGGCCGTTCCGCACCTGCTCGACTGGCTCGGCACCGGTCCCGACCTGCCCGCCGGCGACGTCCACCGCGCCCTCGTCCGCCTCACCGGGCGCGACCCGCTCCTGCCCGAGTGGCGGACGGCGCAGGACCACTGCGCCCACGTCCGCCGCGTCTGGCCGACCGTCGACCTCGCCGCGTCGCCCGTACCCGAGGTGCGCGACGTGGCCGCCGACTCGCCCCGGCGGCTGCGCTTCTCCCTGGACGAGGGACGCGGGCGGGTGCGCGTCGACCACGACCCGCCGCAGCCGGGAGCATCACGGCCGCGCTGGGACCGCACCCTGTACGTCGGACCGCACGCGCTCTACCGCGTCGGCCCGGACTGCGACACCTGCGAGACCACGATGAACCTGCTCGGTTTCCCGCCCGCCGGCGCGAGGACCGGTGCGGCGCGCGTGCGCGGAGCCCTCGCCGACCCGCGCCGCCTCACCGCAGCGACCGTACGCGCTCTGGAACCGCTGATCCGCGAGCTGGAAACCGGCCACTACCGGGCACACCTGGTCGACCTCCCCCTCGAACGCGTCGCGGAGCCACGGCGGTCGTGGTGGCTGCGGCGGGGGGGGGGGGGGGGGGGGGGGGGGGGGGGGGGGGGGGGGGGGGGGGGGGGGGAGGGGGGGGGGGGGGGGCGGGCGGGACGACCCG